>NZ_VUAZ01000053.1 GCF_009296165.1 Pseudomonas kitaguniensis
GGGGCTTGCTCCCGATAGCTGAGTTTCAGTCGATGCATAAGCTGACTGACACACCGCCATCGGGAGCAAGCCCCCTCCCACAGTTTGAAGCTGGCAGGCATCAAGGCTTCCAGGTGTCTACATCCTTGGCGTCGACCGCCTTGGGCAACAGCCCGGCCTTGAAAAACGCATCGGCAATCTTCTGCTGTTCGCCCAACTGATCAATCGTCACCGGCTGCACCTGATAACTGCGGTGCGCGTTGGCGGCCTCAACCGTGGCCACGTCCAGGTTGCCCCACAGCGGGCCGAGCACTTTTGCCGCGTCCTGCGGGTGGGTTTTGACCCACTGGCCCGCCTTTTCCAGTTGCTCATACACGCGCTTCAACACGTCGGGATGCGCCTTGGCGTACGGCGTTCCGGTCAGGTAATAGCGTTTGTAACTGGCCAGCCCAACGCCATCGGCCAGTGTGCGCGTTGGCAGTTGCCGCTGCACGCTGGTGAGGAAGGGTTCCCAGGTGACCCAGGCGGCAACCTTGTTGTTTTCGAACGCCGCGCGACCGTCAGCCGGCGACAAGTAGGCGGGCTCTACGTCCGAGAACGCCAGGCCGGCTTTGGCCAGCGCAGCAATCAGCAAATAGTGAGTGCCGGCGGCCTTGGTCACGGCGATTTTCTTGCCTTTCAAATCCGCCAATTGCTGAATCGGCGAGTCCTTGCGCACCACAATGGCTTGGGCTGAAGGCGAGGGCGCCTCTTGGGCGAAGTAAGTCAGTTTGGCTTGCGCCGCCTGCGCGAAGATCGGCACGGTGTCGGCCACGTCGGCGCTAATATCCACATTGCCCACGTTCAGCGCTTCGAGCAGCGGCAGGCCACTGGGGAACTCGTGCCAGCTTACGTCGATATTGTCGGCCTTGAGGGCTTTTTCCAGGGTGCCTTGGGTTTTTAGCAGAGTGATCAGGGTTGAGGATTTCTGGTAACCGATACGCACGGTTTGCTGGGCCTCGGCACTCACGGCAACGGAAAAGGCCAGTAGCCCGATGAGCATGGCGAGGGGACGACGAATAGACATGGCGCGCTCGATCTTCAACGAAATATACCCAATCTTAAGGTTCTAAAAACCATTCAATAAATACTCTTTCGATCTGAGCTTAAGGCGCTTTTTAGCTCGCTGCCTCCCTTGCTTTGGCGCACCCGGTCGTGAATGGCGAGCTTCTCGCAAGCGCTGTGCGTCAGTTGTGAGAGGCGGTTCAGGCGTCGCATCAGTGCGATACCTGTTTTCTTGGGCCTTGACACTCTGAAGCGCACGCGTAAGGATCAACTCAATTTTTGAAAATTGAGTTTCAACGATGGCTAAAATCCACAAGCCCACCGATTTCGGTGTGCTGCTAAAACAGCATGGCTTAAAGATTTTTGAGCTGGCAAGCACCTATAAAGCTGTTGATGACAAAGGCAGATATCTGCATTGGGATGAATTCAGAAGACACCCCGCGCCGGGTGTCAATAAAGAGGCCGCATGGGCTGCGACCAAAATGTCTCGGTCCTATGGAAGTAAGACCCTTGAACTTCGAAGTGAGTGTGATAATCCGTTTTTATTGTACATGACCGATTTTTGTAGTGCGGTTATTCACGGCATTGAGTTAGTGGCGTCAAGATTGGGTGTAGAGGCCGAATCCTCTAACAAGCAGCGTGATGATAATAAGTATCTGGTCGACTCCTTGATGATGGAAGAGGCGATATCCAGTGCGCAGTTAGAAGGGGCTGCAACGACGCGTGAGATTGCAAAGGATATGTTAGCTAAGGAGCGCGCGCCTCAAAATGATGACGAGCGCATGATTCTTAATAATTATCAGCTTATGAAAAGCGCCAAGTACAATAAGGGTGAGCGTCTTTCTATCGATCTGATCTGTGAGTTTCATAGCATAGCGACGGCGGGGATAAACGAAGAAAATGTTCATCCGGGTCAGGTCAGAGACGCTGATGATATTTTTGTTGGCGGGGCAGGTGATGAAGTTATTCACCAGCCTCCCCAAGCCGCGTTGCTGCCGGCGCGACTGGAAGCGCTATGCCTTTTTGCCAATGACAGGCACGATGGGCAGGATGGGCGGGCCTTTATACATCCGGTGGTAAAGGCGATTATTTTGCATTTCATGATTGGCTACGAGCATCCTTTCAGGGATGGTAACGGTCGGACCGCGCGCTGCTTGTTTTATTGGTTTATGCTCAAAAGCGGTTATTGGTCTTTTGAATATATTTCAATAAGTACTCTACTAAAACAAGCCCCTGTGCAGTACGCGCGCTCGTATGTTTATACTGAGACTGATTCGTTTGATTTGACTTATTTCGTGATTTATCAGTTGCGGATTATCGAGCGCGCAATTAATGAGTTCATGGATTATTTCGAATATAAAAGAGAAGAAGCTGAGGCGTTGGTGGTGTGGCTGGACGCCTTGCGTCTAAAAGATAATTTTAATTATCGGCAAGCTCACTTCTTGAAAAAAGTGCTCGCCCATCCAGGGCGCATTTTCACGCCCAAGGAACTCACCCACGACTATGATATTTCGGAGAATACCGCGCGTAAGGACTTGGAGAAATTGGTCGGTATGAAGGCGTTAATCAAAGTCCAGGAAGGCAAAGGCTTCTTGTATTTGGCCAGAGACGATGCTGAGGCCAACTTGAAAAATTTGGCTTCTGCAGGTTAGACGGCGTTCAAACCGGTTTATCTGTGGCGAGCGGGCTGTTGCGGCAAGCCCGCTCTCCACAGTTACCGGTTGGCAATGTTTTGCAGCTCCGAGCCGCTTACATAGCGCTGCAGATTCGCCACAAACGTATCGGCAATCTCTTGCCGGCTGTTGGTGGAAATCGCCGAGGTGTGCGGTGACAAGCGCACGCGTGGATGGCTGTACAACGGGTGCCCGTCCGGCAACGGTTCCGGCTCGGTCACGTCGAGCGAAGCCAGGCCGACCTGGCCGCTGTCGAGCGCTTCCAGCAGCGCCGCCTGATCAAGCAAACCACCGCGCGCAATGTTAATCAGGTGCAGCCCCGGCTTGGCGCTGCCGAGCACGTCACGGTTGATGATATGCCGCGTGGCCTCGGTCAGCGGCGCCGCGAGTACCAGGTGGTCGGCGCGGGCAAACAGGTCGTGGATGTCCCGCGCGGCCTCCACGCCGGCCACCTCAAACGGCGTTTGGCTGTGGCGCAGCGCGACCACATGAATGCCCAGCGCCTGGGCCTTTTGCGCCAGGCGTTGGCCAATTGCACCAAAGCCGAGAATCCCCAGCGTGGTGCCCTTGAGCGGTCTTAGCGCAGTGAAATTCCACTCGGCGTTATTCACCCAGATGTCCGGCAGGTGCTTGGCTGCGGCAAAGATCGCCGCCAGCGCGAACTCGGCCAAGTTGTCGGCGGCGCTGCCACGCGAGGTGGTGACCGGCGGGCCGTTGAACAGCCATTGCGGGTAAAAGTCGATGCCCGACGACACCAGGTGCACCCACTGCGCGCCATACGGCCAGCCGGGCGGTGGCGTGTGCGGTGCGCTGTAGCCACGCACATTGATCGGGCGCAGCAGCAGAATATTCGCCTGCGGCGGCAGGTCGCTCGGTACGCCAACCGGCACGCCGATCACCTGCGCTTCGGGATACAGTGGCGCCAGCCGTGCGCGGATGACCTGATTGTAATCTTCGTCCAACTGGCTGGCGATAATCACCTGGCTCATGTGCGTTCCTTTTGGCGTTGGGCGAACAGCGCTTTGCCGACGCCCTGCAACACCGCATCGTTCTGTGGGGTGTGCACGCGACTGCAGAGCACGTCGCGGTAATGCCGTTGCAGCGGGCTGTGGCGCGACAGGCCGGGGTTGCCCGAGGCCTCGATGGCCAACTCGACGGCGCGGATCGCATTGCCGGTCACCAGATACTTCAACTGCGCGGCGTTGGCGACCGGTGTGTGGCCGTCGGCAGCCGCGTCGAGCAGGCTGCGGTTGGCAAACAGCAAGGTGTCGATATGGCCGACGATCTCCTGAAAGCGGGGCAAGGTCGACAGCGCGGCGCCGAGGTTCGAGGGCGTGCGTTCTTCCAGCCAGTTCACCAGCCAATCGCGCGCGGCCTGTGCCACGGCGTCATACACCGAGGACAACAACACCGACATCCACAGCAAACCATCGCCATCCAGCTCCGGTTGCGGTGCGCTCCACGGGCTGACGCTGACCGCGTGGTCCAGCGGCACCAGCACGTTGTCGAACACCACTTCATGGCTGCACGTGGCGCGCATGCCCAAGTGGTCCCAGGTGTCGATGATGCTCACGCCGGGGCTGTTTTTCGGCACCAGCCAGGCGCCTACCAGCGGGTCCTCATCGTTGCTGCGCGCCCACACGCTGAACCAGCTCAGGCCATGGCTGCCGGTGGAATAAATTTTGCGCCCGCTGATGCGCCAGCCCTCGGCGGTGCGCACTGCGGTGGTCGCCGGCAAGCCGCCGCGGGCCGGTGTGCCGAGGTCGGGTTCGACGCGCAAGGCGTTGATCAGCGCGCCGTTGCGCACTGCGTCTTCGGCCACTTGCACGCGCAGGTGCTGCGGCCAGGTTTTGCTGTCTTGCAGGCGCGTGTGTTGCAGGTACTGCATCACCAGAATCAGCGCAGTGGAAGGCTCGCCCTTGGCAATCGCGCTGATGGCCTTGCGCGCCCTTGGCAAGCTGGCACCGCCGCCGCCGAGGGCCTTGGGCACGGTGAGCGCGACCAGGCCGTGGTCATGCAGCCGCTTGAAGTTTTCGTGGGGGAAGGCGCCGCTCTCGTCATACACGTGAGCGGTGCCGGCCAGCTCACCACTAAGGCGTTCCAGCAACGCTTCGAAGTTGGCGACTTCGACCGAGCGCAAGGAGGGTTGCGAGGATAGGCTCATGCCAGCGCCTCCACCTGTTCTTCGACCTCGGCGGCGACGCTGTAACGGTTGGCCGGCACTTGCAGTTCAAGGTTATCGCGCAGGGTGTGGCCGCTGTACTCGCTGCGAAACAGCCCGCGTTGCTGCAACACCGGCACCACCCATTCGGTGAAGTACTGCAAGCCGTCCGGCAACACCGAGTTGATGATGAAACCATCGCTGGCGCCGGTCTCGAACCAGGCCTGCAGCGTATCGGCGACCTGTTCCGGGGTACCGACAAAATCACGCTTGGGCCGCGAAAAACGCAGCGCCACTTCGCGCAGCGTCAGGCCTTCGTCACGGGCCAATTGCTTGATGCGGTCAGAGCCGCCTTTTTGGCTGTTGGAGCCGAGGTCGCCGAGCTCCGGGAACGCCTCATCCAGCGGATATTGGCTGAAATCATGGTCATTGAAGGGCCGGCCGAGGGCGACAATCGCGTCTTCGATGGTCACCAGGTCCACGGCCTGCTGATAGCGGCTTTCCACTTCGGCGGCGTCACGCCCGACAATCGGGCGAATACCCGGCAGGATCGACAGGCTGTCGGCGTCACGGCCAAAGCCTTGGGCGCGGCGTTTCAGGTCTTGGGTGTAGGCCAGGCCTTCTTCAATGCTCTCGACGTGCACAAAGATTGCGTCGGCGTTTTGCGCGGCAAAGTTACGCCCGTCTTCGGAAGTGCCGGCCTGAAAAATCACCGGCTGGCCCTGGCGTGAGCGCGCGATATTCAAGGGGCCTTTTACCGAGAAAAACTCGCCTTTGTGGTTCAGCGCATGCAGCTTGCCCGGGGCGAAAAACTCGCCGCTGTGCTTGTTGTAGGTAAAGGCGTCGTCTTCCCAGGAGTCCCACAGGGCTTTAAAGGTGTCTACGTGTTCCTTGGCGATGCGGTAGCGCACGGCATGCGGTGGGTGCTCGGCCTTGCTGAAGTTATCGGCGGTGCCGCTCAGCCACGACGTGACCACGTTCCAGCCGGCGCGGCCGCCGCTGATATGGTCCAGCGACGCGAACTGGCGCGCCACCTGGTAGGGCTCGGTGTAGCTGACGGTCACGGTGGCGACCAGGCCGATATGGGTGGTCAACGCGGCCAGCGCCGAGAGGATAGTCAGCGGCTCGAACCGGTTGAGGTAGTGCGGGCTGGACTTGGCGTGGATATGCAGGCTGTCGGCAATGAAAACGAAGTCGAACTTGGCCGCCTCGGCCAGTTCAGTCTGCTGCTTGTAGAACGCAAAATCAGTACTGGCATTCGGCAGCGCCTGTGGGTGGCGCCATTCGCCCCAGCCGTGGCCGACTCCGTGGACCATGGCACCGAGTTTCAATTGACGTGGCTTGCTCATGTTCTGCTCCTTGTGGCGCGATGCTTTTTATCAGCGCGATGCTTGGGAAAGTGGCACACGCTTGGCGTTGAAACTCTTGTCGAAGCCCTGCGACACGTCGATGTGTTGGGTAATCAGGCCTTCTTTTTGATAAGTGTCGGCAGTGGCTTGCAGGCCGCTGATCACGCTGTCGTCGATCATCACCGGGGTCAGGTGTGTGGCCTTGGCCACCTCGACGTGCACCGCCAACGGCAGGCGGGTGATCTTCGCCTGAGCGGCGGCGTACTCATTGGGGGTGGGTGTTGGCCCAGGCGTAAGCGCGGTCGACGCGGGCGACAAAGTCGTCCAGTTGCGGGCGCTTATCGGCGATGGCCTGGCGGGTGGCCGCGAGGTACAGGTGGTTGCTCAACAGTTGGTTGCCGCTGATCAGCACGCGGGCCTGGCTTTGCGAGGTGACCACGGTGGTGTAGGGGTCCCAGGTGGCCCACGCGTCGACGGTGCCGTTATCCAGCACCAGGCGTGATTCGCTGGGCAGCAGGAAAATGAACTGCACGTCCTGGGTCGTCAGGCCCGCGCTGGCCAGCGCCTTGATCGCCAGGTAATGGCCGATAGAGCCGCGCCCGGTGACGATTTTTTTGCCCTTGAGGTCGGCCACCGTCTGGATCGGCGAGCCTTTGGGCACCAGCAGCGCGGTGGTGTTGCGCCCCTCGGCGTGGATGATGCTGACCACCTTGAGCGCAGCGCCAGCACCGAGGGCGAACACGTACGGCGCATCGCCGAGCGCGCCGACATCCACGGCGCCGGCATTCAAAGCTTCGCCCAGTGGCGAGGCGGAGGGGAACTCCGACCACTGGATTTGATAGGGCAGGTTTTTGGTTTCGCCGGAGACTTCCAGCAGCGCCTTGATGGTGGATTTCTGGTTGGCCACCCGCAGCGGCTGCAGGTCGGCGGCATGGGCCGTGGTGATCAGGCTAAGGGCGAGCGTGGTGCCCAGGAGCAGGCGTTTGAAGGGAGTGGCAAAGACCATGAGATGCGGGCTCCAGGCAGATCAATAAAGGGGTTTGCTACCTCCGCCTGGAGAAGGGGTCGGTGAGGGTGTTAACGTTATGCCTATAAAAAGTGGCTGTGAAGTTCTTTTTGGTTATATGTTAATTATTAAAATAATTGATTATATTATTGTTTATTATTTTGATACTGCATTTTGTGAGGTTGGCTGTGGAGAGTCGCTGTAAAGAGCAACTGTAGCGAGCGGGCTCGCCAAAATTTACCGCATGCATCGCAAAACCTAATCAGGGGCAAACCAAGCCATGGTGATATCGGCAATGAAGGTGCCGTCTGGCAGCAGGACTCGCTTTTGCAAACGTCCTTCCTCAACAAAGCCGAACTTTTCATAGAGGCGTCGGGCACGCAAGTTGGTTTCACGTACGCGTAGTTCGATCTTGACCAGGCCGGGCTGAGCGCTGGCCCATTCCAGAAGGGCGGTCATCAGCGCGTGTCCCACACCCTGCCCCAGGTTGTTGGGGTGCACAACGATGGTCAGGCTTACTACGTGAGCGAGTGCCTCAAGCCCAAAACGCTCTAGCAAGGCATGACCCACCACCAGGCCATTTCGCTCGGCCACCAGATACAAACCGTCACGATTCAGTGCGTCGATTTTATTCTCAAAGGATTGACGGCTGAACTCACTCGGACGCGATATCAGTAGCCCAGGCGTCCGAGCGGTTTCGCGCTCTGCGTTGCACAGTACGACTGCATCCGTTATCAACGCAGTTCGAATGGCAAGGTCGTTCAAGCTTTACCTCCTGATTAACGGTAGTCATGTCAACTTTGTAGAAGGCTCAATTACTCTTAATTCAGGGCACTAACTGCGTCAATCAAAAAGCCCATCTATGCAGCCACAACGGTGTAATTTCACTGGCCCTTTGTATCGGCAAACAAATCCCCATGTTCTATGGATTAAGCCTGCGAGCCTCCTCACTCAAATCACATAGAAACCATGCGTGCCGTCGCGGGCCAATTGGGCGACCAGGCCATATTCCCAATCCAGGTAAGCCTGCATAGCCTCCCTGGGACTGTCGGTGCCTTCGTAAGGTCGGCGGTAGCGATCAATACGCGGTGAAGCCAAATGCGTTTCGCCTTCTTCGAGCGGCAACTGCGCATTGATCCAGCCAGCCGTGCCGTCTTGCAGCAGAAAAACTTGCTTGCCGGTAATGGCTTCGACTTCGGCCACCGCCCAGCGCGCCAGTTGGCTGCTGCCGCAGGTGAGTACATAACGCTGGGCAGACGGCACGTTGGCCAACGCCTCGGGCAGTTGCGCGCGCAAGGCCCACCAGGCGCCGGGGATGTGGCGTTTGACGTAATTGGCGCTGGCGGTGAAATCCAGCACCACGGTGTCGCCATGTTCCAGCCATTCGGCGAGGGTCTGCGGGCTGATCAATTCGGCCTGCGGTGGCGCGGGAACCGGCGCCACCCAAGTGCCCTGTTGGCTGAAGTGCTCCGCGTCCAGGCCATCCAGTACCTGCACGTCCCAGCCCAGTTGGGCCAGCCAGGACGCGGACATGTTGGCGCGCACGCCGTCATCATCCACCAGCACCAACCGCGCGCCGCGCACGCTGGCGACGTGGTCGGTTTCCTGCACCAACTGGCCGCCCGGCGTTGAGCGCGCGCCCGGCACGTGGCCGGCTTCGAATTCTTCCGGGGTGCGCACGTCGAACAGGTAGGTGGTGCGGCCCGGTTCCGACTGCCAGCGTTGCAGGTCGGCCAGGCTGGCACGGCCGACGCTGGCGTGTCGGCCACGCGGCGTGCAGCCTCAGCGGCGAGCTGGCGATGTTCTTCGGCGGTCGGCGCAAAGCGTCGCGATTGGCCATGCGCGAGCTTCTGCCCGGCCAGGGTCCAGCCGATGGTGCCGTTGCGCAAGGCCGACACCGGGTTGGCCACGCCCGCGTTGATCAGCGACTGGGTGCCGATAATGCTGCGGGTACGCCCTGCACAATTGACGATGATTCGGGTGGCCGGGTCCGGCGCCAGTTCACGCGCGCGCAACACCAACTCGGCACCGGGCACGCTGATGCCGGTGGGAATGCTCATGGTCTGGTATTCGTCGAAGCGGCGGGCGTCGAGCACCACCACATCGGCCTGGCTGTCGAGCAACGCTTGCACGTCTTCGGCGGCCAGGGACGGCGTATGGCGCTCGCTCTCGACCAGTTCACCAAAGGCTTTGCTCGGCACGTTCACATCGATAAACAGCTCGCCACCGGCGCGGCGCCACCCTTCAAGGCCACCGTCGAGCAGGCCGACGCGGGTGTAGCCCAGCGCAACCAGGCGCTCGGCGGCGCGACTGGCCAGCCCTTCACCGTTGTCGTAAACGGTGATGTGGGTATCGCGGCGCGGAATGCGCGAATACACCTCCAGTTCGAGCTTGGACAGCGGGATATTCGCAGCGAACAGCGGGTGAGCCTCGGCAAACGGCGCTTCCTCACGCACGTCCACCAATGCGACTTCTTCATGGGCCAACAGGGCCTGGCGAATCTGGGCGAAGCTGCGGTTCGATACGCGGGTCATAGGGCAGGGCTCTTTTCTTTGGACAAATCCCAGATGTTCGGGAGGTAGGCGTTGGAATAACCGGAGATAAACAGTTTTTCGCTGCCGTCGGGCTGGTACACCGCGCGGCGCACGGCACCGATATTGGCGCCATACACATGAATGCTGATGGACACCTGGTCGCTGTGCGCATTGCTGACCTGATGGATGTCGCCGACCTTGGGCGACACCGCCTCGACTTGGCCGGGCACCAACTGAATCGGTTGGCCTTCGGCGACGAGGCTGCCGCCCGGTGCGCGTTCAAAACCTTGCGAAAGCTCCGCGCCGCGCAACATGCCAATCAGCCCCCACACCCGATGGTCATGAATCGGCGTGCGTTGCCCCGGCCCCCAGACAAAACTGACGACGCTGAAGCGCTGGCGCGAGTCGGCATGCAGCAAAAATTGCTGGTAGCGCTCGGGGTCGGGTTGCGCGTATTCGTCGGGCAGCCAGTCATCGTGGCTCACCAGTTGCGCCAATAGCTTGCCGCCACGGTGCAACAGGTCGCCTTCGCGTGGGTTGCCGTCGATCAATTCCGCCAGGGCGCCTATAAAGGCTCTGAGTCGTTCGGGGTGTCGGGCCTGAGTCATGGCAATTCCATCAGATAACGTAACGGGTGTGGATTGATCGGTTTATCTAAGCATAATGTTTATATTTAATATGCTATTTTTTAATGATTAGCTTATAGCCGAAGGTAATTTAGAACCGCGCTGAATAGCGTTAGACGTTATCGATCACAGCGCGGGCTATTCAGATAGCGTTGCTACAACTATGCTTGGCGCACATCTTAATGACTGTTCTCTATGCGCGGCCAAAATGAAAATTGATGATATCGATGCCTTTGTCGAAGTGATTCGTTGCCAGTCCATCAGCCATGCCGCCGAGTCGTTGCAACTGACCCAGCCGGCCATTACCCGCCGCGTGCAGAACTTTGAGCAGGCATTGGGTGTGGAGCTGTTTGACCGCAACACTAAGCCGCTCAAGCCCACGCTGATCGGCACCCGGGTTTATGAGCAATGCCGGTTGATCCTGCGCGAGATGGATGCGCTGCGTGAACTGGTGGCCACCGATGCGCCGCCCACCGGCTTGCTGCGCCTGGGTGTGCCGCAGACCATTGGCGACGTGGTGCTGCTGGATGCGCTCAAGCACCTGCGCACGCAATACCCCGACCTGCGTGCCCAGGTCGCCACGGGCTGGGGCAGCCAATTGGTCGGCAAGATCGAACGCGGCGAGCTGGATGCGGCCGCGGCGCTGTTCCCGGCGGGCAAGATCTTCCCGGACAACATCGTTGGCGAGTCCATCGGCAAGATGGAATTGGTGGTGGTGTGCGCCAAGGCGCAACTGCCGAAGAAGCCCTGCAAGCTCGCGGATGTGTACCAGAACGGCTGGGTTCTGAACCCGGATGGTTGCGGTTTTCGCGCGGGTTTGCAGCGCACCTTGTCCGACCAGGGCCTGGTCCTGCGGGTTAACCTGGAAACCTTCGGTACCGAGCTGCAGTTGGGGCTGGTGGCCGACGGCTTGGGCTTGGGCCTGGTGCCCCGTCCTTTATTGGAGCGCAGCGCGCATCGCGAACAATTGGCGGTCATGCCGCTCAAGGACTTCAAGCCGGTGATGGACCTGTGGCTGATCTACCCGCATTTTCTCGGCAACCTGCAAGGGCCGGTGGATGCATTTGGCAAGTGGGTGACGGACGCCCTGCAGAAGGTTCGTAGCGCGGCCTGATTTGGGGAAGGTCAGTATGAAAAAAAATAATAATTAGCTTAGATTAAAATGTGCTTTTTATTATTTTTGGCCATCCCCTAGGCTGACTGGAAGTCCTTAAGGCCATCCAGGAAGTTTTGCCATGAGCAGCGTCACCTCCCTATCCAGCGTTTCCAGCAACGTCCGTCAGCGTGTCACTCCACAAGAGTGGGAGGTGCGCGTCAAACTGGCCGCCGCCTATCGACTGGCGGCCTTGTACAAGTGGACTGACCACATCTACACCCACTTCTCCGCCCGTGTGCCGGGGCCGGACGAGCATTTTCTGATCAACGCCTTTGGGCTATTGTTTGATGAAATCAGCGCCTCCAATCTGGTCAAGGTCGACCTCGACGGCACTATCGTCGACGACCCTACCGGCCTGGGCATCAATTACGCAGGCTACGTGATCCACAGCGCCATTCATGCGGCCCGCCACGACTTGCAAGCGGTGCTGCACACGCACACCCGTGACGGTATTGCGGTGTCGGCGCAGAAGGACGGCTTGTTGCCGATCTCTCAGCATTCGATTGGTTTTTCCGGGCGCGTGGCGTACCACGGTTATGAAGGCGTGGCGTTGGACCTGGACGAGCGTGAGCGGCTGGTCGCGGACTTGGGCGACAAGAGCGTGATGATCTTGCGTAACCATGGTTTGTTGACGGCGGGCGTGAGTGTGGAGCATGCGTTTCAGCAACTGCAGGGGCTGGAGCGTGCGTGCAACATTCAGATTGCGGCGCAGGCGGCGGGGAATGCGGAATTGGTGTTCCCGCCGGCCGAGGTTGTGGCCAAGGTCGAGAAGCAGGCTGAGGTGTTTAAAGCAGGTGATGGGCCAGGGGTCGCGCGGCATTGGAATGCGTTGATCAGGCAGTTGGAGCGCACCGATACGGACTACAAAAACTGACCCTGAGTCCGTAGCAGATCCAAAGGTGAGAGGAGCCTTGTGTGGGGGCCTTGTGAGAGGAGCCTTGTGAGAGGGAGGGCTTTTGTGAGATTGGCCTTTTGTGAGATTGGCTTTTTGTGGGAGGGGGCTTGCTCCCGATTGCAGTGTGTCAGGCGCCACCTGTATGCCTGATGCACCGCTATCGGGAGCAAGCCCCCTCCCACATGGGTTTCAAGGTGTGGTTAAGCGACTTTTTTGGCCTGCTCGCGTTCTGCAACCAGTTGTCGCGTAAGCGGGATCAGTCGCTTGCCGTAATCAATCGCATCATTGAGCGGGTCAAAGCCGCGAATCAGGAAGGTGGTAATCCCCAAGTCGTAGTAATCCAACAATGCCTCTGCGACCTGCTCGGCGGTGCCCACCAACGCAGTTGAATTGCCTTGCGCCCCGAGCAACCCGGCAATCCCGGTCCACAAGCGCTTATCCAGCCGCGACCCTTGCGCCGCTGCCGCCAGTAACCGGCGCGAGCCTTCGTTCGGCGGTTCACGCTTTACAAAGCCATTCTTCTCGGCCAACTGCGTGGCCTGCTGCAAAATGCTCTCGGCGCGTGCCCAGGCCAGTTCTTCGGTCTCGGCGAGGATCGGCCGCAACGACAAACTGAAACGAATCGTACGCCCATGCTTGGCCGCTTCTGCGCGCACTTGGGTGACGACTTCGCGCACCTGTTCGTAGGTTTCACCCCACAGCGCATACACGTCGGCATGCTTGCCCGCCACCGCAATTGCCGCCGCTGAAGAACCGCCGAAGTACAGCGGAATATGCGGCTGTTGCGGTGACTTCACGGTCGAGTGCGCGCCTTCGACTTGGTAGTAGGTGCCAGAGAAATCGAAGGGCTGCTCACGGGTCCATTCCTGGCGGACCACGCTGAGGTATTCGTCGGTTCGCGCGTAGCGTTCGTCCTTGCCGATGTAGCTGCCGTCGGCGCGCAGTTCGCGGTCATCGCCACCGGTGATGATGTGCACCGCGGTGCGCCCGCCGTTGAATACATCCAGCGTGGTGAACTGGCGTGCGGCCAGCGTGGGCTGGGCGAAACCCGGGCGGTGGGCAATCAGAAACTGCAGCTTTTGGGTCACGCTGGCGGCGTGCGAGGCAATCAGCGTGCTGTCCGGGCTATTGGAATGGAAGGCCACCAGGGCGCGGTCGAAGCCGGCCTCTTCGTGGGCGCGGGCCACGGTTTCAACGTAGTCCGGTTGCAGGGTCGGGCCGCTGCGCGGGTGGATCTCGGAAGCGTGGTGGCCGCCAATGTAGCCGATGAATTCAATGCTCATGGTCTGTCCTTGTCGAGTACGTGATTAACACCTCCGCCAGGCAAGGGGTCGGTTATTCACGTCAAAACTAGGGGCTGTGGCCGGGTCTGTAAAATGCCGATTGGTTCTATCCTAATTATTAAAATGTAGAATCATAAAACGTCATTAATATCAGCAATGTGTATTTTGTCGTTGCCGCGCCATCGCAGATCGGCAGCACCTTGAGGGCGATGATCGAATCTGGGAGGGCGGGTGAGCACTCGGTTGCAACGGGTGATGATCTGTGTGTGCAGCGCAAATTCTTTCCTCACCGGGTCGAGGTAGAAACGTTCACCGATCCCCTGATTTTTTCCCAACTTGAGTTCCGATGATGACCATGATCAACCCCAAAACAATGAAGACAGACGCCACCACAAGAATAAGGTCTAAACGCTCTCCCGCTCGGACCTCCTGGATGATAAGCACAGACACCGGAACAAATAATGAGGCCATGCTTGAACGAATCAAGTCCACACGTGAAACGATATAAAACCACAACGTAAAGCCTACTACGGAGGCGCCTAAACTTACGTAGATTAAGGCAAAAAGACTTTCAAATCCCACCTCAAAGACAATTTGACCGTCGACATAAAAAGCCAAGGCAATCAGTCCAATTGAACCAAATGTCATCTGCCATGCGGTGATGCAAATCATATCCTTTCGAGCAAGTCGGGATTTCAATATCACACTAGAGACAGACCAGGATAGCGATGATCCAATCAACAGAAGAATACCAATTCCACTGCCGTAAAAAAAGCTGGGAATCGATATTAAAAGTATGCCTAAGCAGGCAAAAGCCAACCCGAAAAATTTAAAGATTGAAAGTCGTTCGCTTAAAAAATACCAACCTAATAGGCTAGTCCAAACAGGCGTTGAATAAATTAAAATCGCTGCCTTGGACAATCCGACCTCGATCATTCCGTAGGAGGCAAGAGAAAACATCATCGTTGTTTGGAAAATGCCGACCAGTAAAATAAAAAACCATTCCTGCAGTGTGTATCGGGCATGGCGAGACCCCAAAAATATCAGTAAATGCATCACTAAAGCAGCTATCAAAAAGCGAAGTGCAGAAAAAGAGAACGGAGTAGATTTATCCAGGCCGCTCATCGTGAAAAACCAACCGATCACCCAAATGAACACCAATAAGCATAGCGATAGATTTATAAGCGCATTAGCTTGGCTGAGACGTTTCATCAGAGCACCTCGATGTAAAAAATCACTTAAACGCGGATGTGCGAGCTGCCGATTATTTTGCGGATCATTTCATCATAATGTATGCCTGCCAGAAGGCATGCTTTTACGAAAACACTCTGAGTGTTCAGGCCTGGCAATGTGTTTATTTCAAGCAGGTAAGGAGTGTCGTCTCTTATAATAAAATCAAACCTCGCATAACGCTCCAGCTTTAGAGTTGCGCGCATCGTGTTTACATTTGCTCGGATCAAGTCAGGTACGTGTGCAGATAGACTGTTGGTAACGTCATATAGTTTTTCTGTAAGTAAGGGTTTGATCGTCATAATTTTTAGTGCTGTAAATTTTAACGTTCATGCACGTGTCCTTATTTAGGAGATTGCAAAAATGTCAGCGGTACAACTCACGATGAAATTAAATCTATGCCTGTCTTTAAAAATAAATAAGTCAGCCGATTCTGATAAACAGGTAGTCTAATTCTGATGCTTGACCAACACGCTTGCTGCCGTAAAGCGTCGACTCAGTTGAGGCGAACCAGTCCAAGGCCCTTGGCCATGTGATGGAGCAAATGTTTGTACAGCTTGGTGGTGGGATGGAGAGTTCCGTATTGATCAGCGTGTTATCGCGCTGGCGAAAGACATCAATGGATCGGGCGTTTGGGGAACGGGAGGGCTGTACAGAGCCGAATCCGCGCCCGTAAGCCTCCAGTTTGTTTGTCTGGGATCATCGGTAACGCTATGCGCAGGTCGCTGGTCAATCACCGCAGGCTCAAGCGCCGCGCACTGCTTTGAGTAGCAGCGCTTCAAAGACCCGCTGCACCCGTGGCTCATCACTGTGCGCCACATTAAAGCGCATCGAGTTGAGGTGGGCAGGGTCGTAGCCGAACAATGCGCCCGGCGCCAGCACCATGCTGCGTTTAAGCGCTTCTTGGGCGAGCAGTTCGCCGTTCACCTTGGCGGGCAGTCGCGCCCAGATGAACATCCCGCCTTCATAGGCCATCGGCAGTTCGCAGCCGCAACGCTTAAGCCATTGCTCAACGCGGCCTCCAGCTTCCATCAAGCGTTGCACCATGCGCTTGCGGTGTTTGGCGTAGCTGCCTTCGCTGAGCATGCGGTACACGAGTTGCTCGAACAGCTCCGAGGTCACGCCGCCGCTCATCAATTTCATGTTGGTCAGGTTGGCTGCCAGTTGCGGCGCGGCCACCACGTAGCTGACGCGGGTGTTGGCGCTGAGGATTTTCGAGAAGCCCGAGAGGTAGGTCACCTGGTCCAGACCGGCGAGGGCGGCCAGGCGTGGCGGCGGGTTGGGGTGCAGGTCGCCGTAGAGGTCATCCTCGACGATATGGCAGTGGTATTGCCGGGTCAGTTGCAGCAGGCGAAACGCTTGACTGGGGCTGAAAGAATGGCCGGTGGGGTTATGCAGCACGCTGGTGGTCAGGTACAGGCTGGGGCGGTGCTCGGCCAGCAATTCCTCAAGCGCGGTAAAGTCGAAGCCGTCGGGGCGGCGTTGCACAGTCACGACCTTGACGCCGTGCAAGGCAAGGTTGGCGTGGAAGTTGAAGTAGCACGGTGCGTCCAGCAGCACGGTGTCGCCGGGGCGCGCGAGCAGGCGCATGAGCATGTCCAGGCCTTGCACGGTGTTGGGTGTGGTGATGATTTGTTCCACCGGCACCGACAAGCCGTCCGCGTGAAGTTTTTGTTGCAGGGCCTGACGCAACGGCAGTAACCCGGCCGGTGTGCCCAGCCCGGCGATACGCAACGACGGCGCGCGCACCACGCTGCGCAGGGTTTGGCGAATCGCTTCGGCATTCAGCCATTCCTCCGGCAAATGCCCGCCACCGGGGCGCAGGTCGCCGACAGCATTGACCAATGGGCGGCGCAATACGCTGAGCAGGTCTTGGGGCAGCAGGTCGACCCACGTGACGGGCGCCGGGCGGGCAGTGTCCATCGCCACAAAGTAGCCGCGGCCTTGGCTGGAGGTCAGCAGGTTGCGACCGCGCAGGCGGTCCAGCGCTTCGTTGAGGGTGAATTTGCTGACGCCCAGGGTTTCGGTCAATTCGCGCACCGAGGGCAACTTGCTGCCGGGTGCCCATTCGCCGCTCTCGATGGCCTGGCTGAACGCCTCGACGATCTGCTGAACCTTGGGCGTGCCCTCTACAAAATCAACGCCGGATACAAACATAAACCTTCCTTGTCTTTGCCGGTGATTTTACCGGTGAAGTTAGGCCGGATTAAGCATCACTTTACCTGCCTTGTGCAATGTCGCTCACCTAGACTGCGCGCCATCTCGCCAGGAATTGGCGAATTTCTTACAGGCGAGCAATGGATTTCGCATTCTCATGAAGACTTATATGTGCGCACCCTGCGGTTTTATGTACGTGGAAGAATTGGGCATTCCTGAAGATGGAATCCCGGCAGGCACCCCCTGGGAGGAGGTGCCTGAAGATTGGAGATGTCCGGATTGCGGCGTGACCAAGGCCGACTTCATGGCCATTGAACTTTAAAGCGTCATCAACGAAAGGAATCGATTAATGGAAAGCAAGCTGATCAATGCCACCGTGCCGTTCTGTACCGGTGTGGCCCATCAGAAATACCTGGGCGCCGAATTGGGCCTGCGAACCGCCGTTGAAGGGAGTTGCACCCACTGGTACATCGACGGCAGCCTGTTCGGCGAAATGGTCGACGACTGGACCGAGGCGCGCATCGTCAGCCTGCAGGAACAGATCGCGGCCACCGGCGTAAAGCCGGTATTCCACGGCAACTTCAAGGCGCCGCTTGGCAGTGACGTCGAGGCTTTCCGTGCGGCAGCCGTGCAGTACGTGAAGAAAGAAATCGACATCGCCAGCCGTCTGGGCGCGCCGTTGATCATCCACGGTGGCTGCATCGTCGAGCCGAAAATGGTGCTGATGGCGAAGAAGGTAGCCCTGGAGCATTACCTCAAGTCGGTACAGGAACTGGCGAGTTACGCCGAGGCCAAGGGCACCGATATTTACTTGGAGAACCTGTCCAATTACGTCAACTATCGGCCGTTTCACTACATCTTCACGCATGAGGCGGAATACGCCTTTGTGTTCGAGCGCCTGCAGGCGCACAGCAATGTGTATTTCTTCCTCGATGCGGGCCACGCCAATATCGAAAACGGCCTGCCGGCCGAGGTGGTGCGTAAATACCACCACCTGATCAAGGGCATCTCCTTCAGCAACAACAATGGCGTGCAAGACCAGCATTTCGGTATTCACGACGGCAACTGCGACTACGCCGACGTGATGCAGGCCATCGTCGAAACCAACTGGAAAGGCTTGGTGGCGTTCGAAACCCGCAATCAAACCGCCAAGGCGGCGCTGGCTGACCTGGCGCTGATGTACCGCGAATCCCTGACGACCGAAATCGCGGTCGCCTGATGGGGCCGGGGCGGGCGCTTGCGTGCTCCGCCCCGTTGTTGTTTCTTAAAACCCAAGGTCTCGGACACATGACAAGTGCGTTAACGCTTTCTTCGTTCCTCTACTTTCTGCTGTTTTGCGCCACCATGACCTTCAGCCCCGGCCCGATGACCCTGCTCCTGCTGAGCCTGGGCTTGAAAGACGGCCTGCGCAGCTCGATTCCCGCGCAGATCGGCGCCAGTGTGTCGTACCTGATTTCGATCCTGATCTTTGCCGTGGGCTTTTCGGAATTGATCAAGGGCAACCTCGCTATCACTCAGGCCATCCAGTTCGTTGGTGTGGCCTACATTCTCTACCTCGCTTACAAGCAGTGGACCAGCAGCGGCGTGGCGATCAACAAGGCCGGCGCCGCAGAGGGCTCGCGCAGCCTGTTCGGCAAGGGCTTGTTGACCGGGTTTTCCAACCCCAAGACCATCATTATGTTCAGCGCGGTATTCCCGCAGTTTGCAGGAGCAGGGGAGCACAGCTCATCGGCGGATATTGCCATCCTCGGCGTGACCTTTCTGCTGCTGCAGTTCGCCAGCGGTTGCCTGTACTGCTATTTCGGCCAGCGCATCAAGCACGTGCTGGAAAACCCCAAGCGCCGGGTGTTGATGCAGCGCGTCACGGCGGTGCTGTTGCTGGGTGTGGCATTGATGTTGGCGCGGGGTTTTTCGCACTGAGCAGGCTTATGAGTGGTAGTGGCGATTCGCCGCTGCCCTGATAGACTCCAGGCATTCATCGAGGATTACACCCGACTATGTCAGCCGCCGGAGGAAATGGACTTCCGCTCGCTTCACGGTTGTATAAATCGCGCACCTTTGGGCTAACGCTCGGCTTTGTGTGTGTGGCATTTGGCATGTACCCCTTGAACCCGCCGTGGTGGGTGTGGGCGTTGATGCTGACCAACGCCTTTATCTGGCCGCACCTCGCCTATCAAGTGTCACGCCGCGCGAGTAATTCACTGCGCAGCGAACGCCGTAATTTGATGTTCGATTCTTTTTGCGGCGGTTTCTGGGTCGGCGCCATGTACTTCAACCCATTGCCCAGCGTGACCACGTTGTCGATGATGAGCATGAACAACGTCGCCATCGGCGGGCCGCGTTTCATGCTCGCCGGTTGGGTGGCGCATGCCTTGGGCATCGGCGTTTCCCTGCTGTTGTTCACTCCAGCGTTTGTCGCCGTCACCAACCAGGCCCAACTCTACGCCTGCCTGCCGATCCTGATGCTGTACCCCTTGGTTCTGGGCTGGATCTGCTACCGCCAAGCCGAAACCCTGGCCCGGCACAAGCGCGAGCTATTGGCGTTGAGCCGCACCGACAGCCTGTCCGGCCTGCTCAATCACGGTGCCTGGAAAGACCACTTGGAAGTCGAGTTCCAACGCTGCCGCCGCGAACAGCAGGGCGCGGCCATCGCGCTGATCGACATCGACCATTTCAAAGTGATCAACGACACCTACGGCCATGTGGCCGGCGATAGGGTGCTGCGCCAACTCAGCAAAGTGCTGCGCCAGAACCTGCGCGCCACTGACTTGGCGGGGCGCTACGGTGGCGATGAGTTTTGCGTGATCCTGCCGGGCATGCCGCTCAACAGCGCCACCGAAGTGATGGACGCCCTGCGTGATCGCTTCAATGCATTGGCGTATGCTCAAGACCCCTCGTTGCGCGCCAGTTTGAGCATCGGCCTGGCGCCGTATCAACCCGCGCATGCCGACGCCACGAGCTGGCTAAACGACGCAGACCTTGCGTTATATGAAGCCAAAAGCAGTGGGCGTAACCGGGTCAGTTCAGCGCATGGCAGTTGGTTGCGGTCGGTTTAGTGGGGTAGGGTGTCGCAGCACCTCCCAACAAAAAACAAGGATCGGTCCATGCTCTTCACCTTCTCCCGTACGCTCTTGGCCGCCACCCTGGCCTTGTCCTTTGCCGTGCCGGCCTACAGCGCCGAACCGCATAAGCAAATCCAGGCTGACGCCGAACAGTACAAGGCCCCCGCGCTGAAACTGCTTGAACGCCTGGTGAATATCGATTCGGGTTCCGGCTACGCGCCGGGCTTGACGCAAGTGCGCGACATCGCGGTGGATGAGTTAAAACAGCTGGGTTTCAGCATCGAGCAAGTGCCGGACGCGGCCGCCAATAGCAGCCATGTGATCGCCACCCTCAAAGGCACCGGCAAGGCCAAAATCCTGCTGATGGCGCACATGGACACCGTGTTCAAGGAAGGCTCCGCCGCCGAGCGCCCGTTCCATATCAAGGACGGCCGCGCCTATGGCCCCGGCGTGATGGATGACAAGGGCGGCATCGTCGCCGGCATCTACGCGCTCAAAGTCCTGAAAAACCAAGGCTTCAAGGACTACGCACAAATTACCTTCCTGCTCGACGCCAGCGAAGAAACCGGCTCCGAAGCGGCCTCTGAACTGATCCGCAAAACCGCCAAAGGCCACGACGTCACCTTGAACCTGGAACCCGGCCGCCCAGCCGACGGCCTGGTGGTATGGCGCAAAGGCAGCGCCACCGCCGTGGTCGAAGTCAAAGGCAAAGCTGCCCACGCCGGCGTCGCCCCGGAACTCGGACGCAACGCCGCGATGGAAGCCGCGCACCAGATTCTGCAACTGGGCAAACTCGGCGACGAAGAGAAAAAAACCACCATCAACTTTACCGTGCTCAAGGCCGGCGACCGCGTCAACGTCATCCCCGACCAAGCCACCGCCAAAGCCGACGTTCGCGCCGCGTTGCCCGAAGAGTTTGACCGTATCGAAAAAGACCTGGCACGCGTATCGGCCAACAAGTTGATCCCCGACACCGAAGTGAAAACCAGCCTGCTACGCGGCTTGCCACCCATGCCGCAGACGCCGGAGTCGGACAAACTGGTCGCGATTGCCCAAGGGATCTACGGCGAGTTGGGGCGTAAGTTGACCATTGAAGGCAGTGGCGGGGCCGCGGATGCAAGCCTGTCGGCCGGGGTCGGCACGCCAACGCTGGATGGCTTCGGGATTGTCGGCGGCAACATACACACCCCAGAGGAATACGCCGAAGTGGAGAGTGTGGCACCGCGTATCTACCTGCTCAGCCGAATGATCATGGAGCTGTCCAAACGCTGATCACGCCCTTACGACTGACGCGCTCCCTGGGGCGAGCGCGTTGTTGTACCAAGAGGGCTGTTGTGGGTATTCATTGAGGAAAGTGCTTTTTTACCATGTCGATGAGTCTTCAAGACCGGCTTTTTGAAGGTCGTCTTTCCACCCCTCGTTGGCGAGCTGGTAAATGTCGGCAAAGAAACCACGAGGATTTGCTATTTGTGTTTCGTCCCAAGCCATTGTTGAATATTCCTCCGGATCGTCCTCAAAGTAAGACTGAAAATTGAAATTTTCGGTACTTAATGCGAGTGCTAAGCTCTCCATTAGTTTATATCTGTGGCGATAGGAAAGCCTGTTGTACGGATCCAGGCAATATTTAAGTATGAGATTTTCTCTGTCTTTGTTGTCGTTGGGGTTGTAAAGAGCAAACTCTACCCCCTTCGTTTCTTCTCTGTCGTAAATATCAAAGACGCCCACGAAATAATACAGGTTGGCATCGAAAATTATGTGCGTGGATGATGGGTGAAAAAGCATTTTAACGCCTTGGTGAGAGTGGGGCTGAAAGTTAGCCTGTTTGTTGCGGGATTTAACTTATCGCAGCTTTTTACTAGGTTGCGTGGTCTTCGATACTGGATTTTTTAAGGTCGTCTTTCCAAGTTTTCTGAGCGAATCGGTAAACATTTTTTAAAAAACTTTAGGACTTTCCAGTTCGTACCATTCTGTCCTTGGTCATCCTGTCGCCTCTTCATTGTCTATGTCGAATAAACTTTGGAAGTCATAATTGTCGTCTACCAAGCTGTTTTTTAGGGCTTGAGTCAGAACGTACTTATGTCTGTAGGATGAGTAATCCAAATTCAATTTTTGCATGGAGCTACTTTAAGTTTTCATTTGGCTGCTGGGATTACCATGCCTGTATTTTTTAGATTTTCGAGAAGCGTCTCCATAAACCGTCTTTGGTCGATGATAAGTTCGGAAAAGTAAGTGGCCATCCTTTTGAATGCATCGTCAAAGCCATCGTTACTTGATAAATAGTATTCGATGGAAAGAATTAATCAATCTTGATCGAGTTTTGTGAAAGATAAGAATTTTGGTTTTTTCAGCTCGTCAAATAACTCGATTAATTCGTCTTTATGCGCTCCCTTTCCAAATCGTCGGTGTTCTCAATGTCGCAAGTGAAGAGTGATTCCCGGATGATTGACATTTCAGGTGATTTTTTGATGTTTGCAGCTCCTTGTAAGCAGCGTCAAGGTTGCCATTTCAGGCGTCAAGCATCGGACTTATCAATCAACACTCTTCGAGCTCGATTTGATAACGGGTGAGGCAATCAAGCAGCACTTTCATAAACTGCCTTTTGTCTAAGATTTCGTCATCGAAATAAGTATCATAAAGGTAAAATACGCAGTCGAAATTTTCGTCTGTTTCAGAAAGTGCTGAAGTGTGTCGATGTACCAATTACGCTGTTTGAGTTTGTATGAGGTGTATTCAGGCTTGGTTAGCTTTTCAAACAGTTCTGACAGTTCTTTATCGTCGTTTATGTTCTTGGAGACTATGAAGCGCTCTCTTTCAAGGTCGTCGTAGTTTTCAATGCTGTAAGTGAAAAGCAGGCTTCTTAGTATTGATAAGTCTGGGAGGTGTTTCATTTCAGAACTCCGTAAATAAAATTAAAAAGATGCGCCGGGAAACAGGCCTCACACTTTTGATAAGGAGGCTCATAATGGCATTCAAGCTTTACAATGTATCGCCTGATCCATGCCGATCAGAGAATTTTTTCGGCTGATCGGCTTGCGTTTGTTGCCACCCTTGGCATCAGCGAAGGGCTTAAAGCCGTGTCGTAATCTTTTATCTCAAATAAGCTTTGGGGGTTGTAGCTATCTTTTTCAACGTTTCTGTTTAATGTTTGAGTCAAAAAATTTTTAATGCTTAATTGTTTTTTATGTTAGCCTTTTCGGATTTTTCTCTGGCGTTCAATAAATGACTATCAAACTTGCTGACTATGTGGCGTAGCCATAATAACCCTGATTTCCATTCAAATGGGTAGTAGTAAAAGCAGTATTGTTCTTCGAGTAAGTTTTTTTGAAGATTTATTTCGTTTGTGTAGGAGGCTATTAGTTCAAGTATTTCAGTTTTTACGATGATGATCGTGTCTTCATCGGAGTCTGTTAAAAATGAGTCTATGACATTATCTGCTGTTGGGTGATCCTCTAGCCAATCTTGGTTAAAGTAGCCGCCAAAAAACTGCTGAAGCTCTGTTAGTGGGGGATTCATATCTCTATTGGGTATCCTGTTAGTAGTAGGTAGCCATTTGGCATTCTAGGTTTTCGTTTTATGACTAAAACATATTTGTAGACGGGTATTGACTTGTCGCTTCCCCTTAATAAGCTTAACCCCGTGGGCTGTTGTAAGTGCTCCCTGATTACCAAAGTTTCTTTATTTCCTCTTAGAAATTCAGATATGTTTTGGTTGTGTGTGGCTAAGCTTTTAGAAACGAGTGTTTCTGCCTCTTCCAAGGTTTTGAACGTAGATGCCGCTGGAATATGTGGTTCCGATTCTAGCCTTACGGCTAGCTGGCCGTCCGTTTGGCCTACGTGCTTACGAATTAGGTGCCCGCCTGACCTCTCATGCGAGTCCAATACAGGTGTCTTGCTTGATTGAAGGGGATCGACTTTTGAGCCGGGGCACCCTCCCACTTTGCAACTCAATCCCAGCGGATCAACCCACCCCGTAGGGTTGGGCACATACTGATACGCGTTGATCCCGCCCGCCAGCTTCACCGGGTCCGGCGTCAGGTAGCGGCCACTGTCTGGATTGTAGTAGCGATGGCGGTTGTAGTGCAGCCCGCTTTCTTGATCGAAGTATTGGCCCTGGAATCGTAGCGGGTTGTCGATTTTTTCTATGTCCAGGCGAGCGACCTTGGCCGTAGGCGCGGTAATGCGCGGACCAGACAATTTCTCCGTCAGGCGCGGTGAGTTCTTGCGGTGTGCCGAGGTGGTCGAGTTGGTAGTGGAAGGCTTTGGTTTCACTCGGACCAAAGC
>NZ_VUAZ01000054.1 GCF_009296165.1 Pseudomonas kitaguniensis
GGCTTGCTCCCGATAGCAGTTTTACAGTTGATACATGAATTGACTGACCCACCGCCATCGGGAGCAAGCCCCCTCCCACAGTTTGACCACATTCTGCCTTGGAGATTGGGTCGGCGTTCGGGCGGGCCGCTCCGTCGATAGGATGAGGCTTGCTCCCACATTTTTGACCTGGTGCGGCGCGGAGTCAGGCGGCTTCGATCTTCGCGCGATTCTGCTCGACCTTGGACAAGTAACGCTCCACGTTGTCCTGCTCTTGCGGTGTGGTGAACAGACCCAGCTTGGTGCGGCGCCACAGCACATCCTGAGGTTGCGTGACCCATTCTTCCGCACACAGGTAATCGACTTCGCGGGTGTACAAGCCGCCACCCAAGTGGTCGCCCAAGTCAGCCAACGATTGCACGCCTTCGAGCAAGCGCCAGGTACGGCTGCCGTACGTAGTCGACCAGCGCCGTGCAATTTCGCTCGGCACCCAGTTGAACTTGGCGCGAATCGCATCCGCCAAGGCTTCCGGCGTGGTCATGTCTTCGCCGCCCGGCAGGCTGGCGGTGGCCGTCCAGCTTGGGCGCATCTGCGTGAAGTAGGGTGCCAACTGCGCCATCGCCGACTCGGCGAGTTTGCGGTAGGTGGTCAGCTTGCCGCCGAACACCGACAGGATCGGCGCCTCACCTGTGCCGCCAGACAGCGACAACGTGTAGTCGCGGGTGATGGCCGATGGGTTGTCCGATTCGTCGTTGCACAACGGGCGCACGCCGGAGTAGGTGTGCACGATGTCGTCACGGCTCACTTGTTTCTTGAAATGAGCATTGACCACGTTGAGCATGTAGTCGGTTTCACCGTCGGTAATTTCCACTTTCGCCGGGTCGCCGCTGTATTCACGGTCGGTGGTGCCGATGATGGTCAGGTGGTTCAGGTACGGAATGGTGAAAACGATGCGCTGGTCTTCGTTCTGCAGAATGTGCGCGTGCGCACCTTCGTAGAGTTTTGGCACGATCAGGTGGCTGCCCTGGATCAGGCGGATGCCGTACTGCGATTCCAGCTTCAGGTCTTCCTTGATGAACTTGGCGACCCACGGGCCGGCCGCGTTCACCAGTGCCCGGGCGCGGATCGAAAACAGGCTGCCATCGGCGCGTTGCATGTTCATTTCCCACAGGCCATTGCTGCGGTGAGCGTTGACGCAACGGGTTTGGGTGTGGATGTGCGCGCCTTTTTCACGTGCGGCCATGGCGTTGAGAACTACCAGGCGGGCGTCGTCAACCCAGCAATCGGAGTATTCAAAGCCTTTGGTGATTTCGCTTTTGAGCGGGCTGTCAGGGCCGAACTTGAGGCTTTTGGAACCGGCGAGTTTTTCGCGCTTGCCCAAGTGGTCGTACAGGAACAGGCCAGCGCGGATCATCCACGCAGGGCGCAGGTGCGGGCGATGCGGCAGCACGAAGCGCATCTGTTTGACGATGTGCGGGGCCTTGGCCAGCAACACTTCGCGCTCGGCCAACGCTTCACGTACCAAGCGGAACTCGTAATGTTCAAGGTAACGCAGGCCGCCGTGGATCAGTTTGCTGCTGGCGGAGGACGTATGGCTGGCCAAGTCGTCCTTTTCGCAAAGGAAAACCGACAACCCGCGACCGGCTGCGTCTGCTGCGATGCCAACGCCGTTGATGCCGCCGCCGATTACGGCAACGTCATAGACTTCGGCAAGCGGTGGGACAGGCAAGGTGGAAGGGTTCATCGGCAGTCCTCGCGATCTTATCGTCTTGGAATTCGAACATTAATGTTCATTTGCGAAAATGGTAGCTGATAAATGCGCGCACAGCCACCCAACTTCGATTGAAAAAACTGATCGAAGGGCGGGGAAAGGAAGAATTGTGAACATGAGCCTGGGGGCGTCTCTATAAAGTGGGTGCTGGATAGATTGCCATCGGGAGCAAGCCCCCTCCCACAGTTGCCCCTATTCTCATGTTGGAGCCAGGCCAACTGTGGCAATGCAGGCAACTGTGGGAGGGGGCTTGCTCCCGATGGCGGCGGTGCAAACGCTAAACCACCTCCAGCCGAACCTTATGCTGATTCAACACCTGCACCAGCGCCGGCACCGGCTGTTGATCCGTCACCAAACAATCCACCAGGCTGATCGGCCCCAAGCGAATCATGGCATTGCGCCCGAATTTGCTCGAATCCGCCGCCAAAATGACTTGGCGCGCATTGGCGATGATCGCTTGGGAAACCCGCACTTCCTGATAATCGAAGTCCAGCAGGCTGCCGTCCTCGTCAATGCCGCTGATACCCACCAGCGCAAAGTCGACCTTGAACTGGTTGATAAAGTCGACGCTCGCCTGGCCCACCACACCGCCATCACGGCGCACGTTACCGCCGGTCAACAGCACATCAAAATCGTCCTTGGCACTGAGCATGGTGGCGACGTTGAGGTTGTTGGTGATGATTTTCAGGTGATTGTGATTAAGCAGCGCACGCGCGACGGATTCGGTGGTGGTGCCGATATTGATGAACAGCGAGGCGTGGTCGGGGATTTGCGCGGCGATGGCTTCGGCAATGCGTTGTTTCTCATCACGCATCTGGTCGGCACGCATGGCGTACGCGGTGTTCTCGACGCTGGAATCATAGGCGGCGCCGCCGTGGTAGCGGCGCAGCAGATTGGCGTCCGCCAACTGGTTAATATCGCGGCGGATGGTTTGCGGGGTGACAACGAACAGCTGCGCCATTTCCTCGATACTGACGTAGCCGCGTTCGCGGACCAGTTCGAGGATTTGTTGCTGGCGGGGAGGCAGATTCATGAGACGTCCTTTGGGCTGCCATACAAAAGTGGCCCATGATGACGCAGGAATCTGCTCCCTGCCAGTTTCAACCCTCCATGGGGCCGTTGGTTGGCTTATTCAGCGCCTTCGTGCGGTTCCCAGTCGCGGGTGCGGCTGACTGCTTTTTGCCAGCCTGCGTAGAGTTTCTCTTTGGCGGCTTCATCGAGCTGTGGCTCAAATTCGCGCTCGATCACGGCCTTGCCGCGCAACTCGTCGAGGCTGCTCCAGAAACCACAGGCCAGGCCTGCCAGGTAGGCGGCGCCGAGTGCGGTGGTCTCACGCATTTGCGGGCGCTCGACGTGGGTGCCGAGGATGTCGGCCTGGAACTGCATCAGGAAGTTGTTGGCCACCGCGCCGCCATCCACGCGCAGGGCTTTCAGGCGTTCGCCCGAGTCCTGTTGCATCGCGTCCAACACGTCACGGGTCTGGTAGGCAATCGACTCCAGCGCTGCACGAATAATGTGATCCACGCGTACGCCACGCGTCAGGCCGAACAGCGCGCCACGCGCGTACGGGTCCCAGTATGGAGCGCCCAAACCGGTAAACGCAGGCACCAGGTACACGCCGTTGCTGTCCTTGACCTTGCCGGCGAAGTATTCGGTGTCGGTGGCGTCGGCGATGATTTTCAGCTCGTCACGCAGCCACTGCACGGTGGAGCCACCGTTGAATACCGCGCCTTCCAGGGCGTACGCCACTTCGCCGCGCGGGCCGCAGGCGATGGTGGTGAGCATGCCGTGTTGCGATTTAACCGCTTTGTCGCCGGTGTTCATCAGCAGGAAGCAGCCGGTGCCGTAGGTGTTCTTGGCCTGGCCGGGTTCTACACACATCTGGCCGAACAGCGCGGCCTGTTGGTCGCCGGCGATACCGCCGATGGCGATGCCGCTTTTGGTGCGGCCGTAGATTTCCGACGAGGACTTCACTTCCGGCAGCATTTCGCGCGGCACGTCCAGAATCTCCAGCATCTTCGCATCCCACTCCAGCGTGTGGATGTTGAAGAGCATGGTGCGCGAGGCGTTGGTGTAGTCGGTGACGTGGGTTTTGCCGCCGGTAAATTTCCAGATCAGCCAGCTGTCGATGGTGCCGAACAGCAGCTCGCCGTTGCGCGCACGCTCGCGGCTGCCTTCAACGTTATCGAGGATCCACTTGAGCTTGGTGCCGGAGAAGTACGGGTCGGTGACCAGGCCAGTGGTGTCGTTGATGTATTGCTCGTGGCCGTCGCGCTTGAGTTGCTGGCAGATCTCGGTGCTGCGGCGGCACTGCCAGACGATCGCGTTGTAGATCGGGCGGCCGGTGATTTTGTCCCAGACCACGGTGGTTTCACGCTGGTTGGTGATACCGATGGCGGCGACCTGGTCGTGGTGCAGGCCGGCTTGTGCCAGGGCCTCGACCATCACCGCGCTCTGGGTGGCGAAAATTTCCATCGGGTCATGTTCAACCCAGCCGGCTTGCGGGTAATGCTGGGTGAATTCGCGCTGGGCGGTGCAGACCACGTTGGCGTCACGGTCAAAAATGATCGCCCGCGAACTGGTCGTGCCCTGATCAAGCGCAATGATGTAGTTCTTATTCTGAATATCGGTCATGTCGATTGCCTTGGACTGAAATAAGGAAGTGAGTGATCAGCCTGGCCCGCATAAGGGCAGCAAGGACCAGGCTGACGCTATCAGGAGATACGTGTTTTGCCGTTGACAGCCGTGTCAGGTGTTTCAGCTACAGCCGGTGCGGCGTTTGGCAGATGGCGGGCAATCAGCCCGCGATAGGCCGCAGCACCGAGGCAGGCGCCGACGATCGGCGCGAAAATCGGAATCAGGAAGTAAGGAATGTCGCGGCCACCGGTAAAGGCCATTTCACCCCAGCCGGCGAAAAAGGTCATCAGCTTTGGCCCGAAATCCCGCGCCGGGTTCATCGCAAAGCCGGTCAACGGGCCCATGGCGCTGCCGATGACGGCAATCAGCAGGCCGATCAGCAGCGGCGCCAACGGGCCGCGTGGCAGGCCATTGTTGTCGTCGGTAAGGGCCATGATCACGCCCATCAGAATCGCGGTGATGACCATTTCGACCAGGAAGGCCTGCGCGGTGCTCAGCAGTGCATGCGGGTAGGTGGAGAACACCGACGCCAATTCCAGGCTGGCCTGTGTGCCGCGAACCAGATGGTGAGTTTGTTCGTAATCGAAAAACAGGTTGCTGTAGAGCGTGTACACCAGGGCGGCGGAGCAGAAGGCGCCGGCGACTTGAGCGAGGATATAGAAGGGCAGTTTGCGCTTTTCGAAATCGGCAAAGATGCACAGGGCGATACTGACCGCCGGGTTGAGGTGAGCCCCGGAAATACCGGCGCTCAGGTAGATCGCCATGCTTACGCCGATCCCCCAGATGATGCTGATCTCCCACAAACCAAAGCTGGCGCCCGCGACCTTGAGCGCGGCGACACAACCGGTACCGAAGAAGATCAGAAGCGCTGTTCCCAGGAATTCGGCCATACATTGGCTCGAAAGTGAAGGCTGTTGAAGAGCAGTTGTCATGGCAAACCTCAATTGTTGTTCTTGTTTAGCGAACCGCCTCGTTGGGCTGTTGCGCGATTTTCACCGTGGCCAGGATCCCCATCCTGACAACAGCTTACTCTTACCGCACCGAAGTATTATTCCTACAGCATTCGGAAACGAAAAAATATAGACAAGAAAGGCGGCTGTCAAAGGTCGAAAGTGAACCGTCGGTCATTTTTCATCTATTGGTTTGGTGAATGATCACGCTTTACGTCACGCGAGTATGTTATGCAAGGGGCGCACTAGAGCGTTTTGCATGGGCTTGGCCTAGAATTGGCCGTCTGATTGCCACGCCCGGAGTAGCCATGACCCCCGCACTGGATTTGTTGAAAAAAGTTCGCGCCGAACATCACATCCACAGTTACGAACATGATCCCAAGGCGGCGTCCTATGGCCTGGAGGCCGCGGAAAAATTGGCGCTCGACCCGGCGCAAGTATTCAAGACCTTGCTGGCCAGCAGTGAAAAAGGTGAATTGTTGGTCGCGGTGGTGCCAGTCGTCGGAAGTCTGGATTTAAAAGCCCTGGCCGTTGCTGCCGGGGTAAAAAAAGTCGAAATGGCCGACCCGGCTGCGGCGCAACGCTCCACCGGTTACTTGTTGGGTGGCATCAGCCCGTTGGGGCAGAAGAAGCGTTTGCGCACGTTCATTGATGAGACCGCGCAACCGTTCGCGACGATTTTTGTGAGTGCCGGCAGAAGGGGGCTTGAAGTGGAACTCTCGGCGGCAGTGCTGGCTGAACACACCCAAGCCAAGTTCGCGCCGATCAGCCGGGCCTGAATGTTTTTGGGGGATGCGGCCTGTGTGGGCCAGGGCTTGGGTGGGAGGGAGCAAGCCCCTCCCACATTCTGCTCAAGTTAGTCAGGCAGCCGTGCTGCCCGGCGCTTTGAACAGCACCAAATGCTCAGCGGCAACCCGAATACCCACCTGCGCACCGACCAGATGATCCGCATGGCTGGGGAAAATCGATTCCAGTTGTGCGCCCGTCGGCAGTTGCAAACGGTACAAGGTCGACGCACCCAAAAACGTCTTGCCGACGATGCGCGCCTTCAACGCGCTGTCCGGCGCGTAGATGATGTCATCCGGGCGCAGCAACACGTCCACCGCGCCGCCCACAGGCCAGGCATAGGCGCGATTGCCGCGCAGCTCACCGAGTTCGGTGCTGACCGATTCCGGCGAACTCAACTGCCCACGGATAAAGTAGCCCTGGCCGATAAAGCTCGCCACGTAAGGCGTCTGCGGTTGGTGATAAAGGTTATAGGGCGTGTCCCACTGCTCAAGGCGGCCCTCCTTGAACACCCCGACCTGATCACTCACGGCGAACGCTTCTTCCTGATCGTGCGTGACCAGAATCGCACTGGTGCCGCGCGCCTTGAGGATGTCGCGCACTTCATGGCTGAGCTTGCGGCGCAGTTCGCCGTCGAGGTTGGAGAACGGTTCATCCAGCAGCAACAGTTGCGGCTCCGGCGCCAGCGCACGGGCGAGGGCGACACGTTGTTGCTGGCCGCCGGAAAGCGCGTGGGGAAAGCGCGTGCCGAGGTCTTTAAGGTTCACCAACTCCAGCAGCTCCGCCACCACGCGGTCTTTTTGCGGGTGCTTGCGAATGCCGAAGGCGATGTTGTCGGCCACGCTCAGGTGTGGAAACAGCGCGTAGTCCTGAAACACCATGCCGACTTTGCGTTTCTCCGGTGCGAGGGTAAAACCGGCACTTGAGATCACTTCGCCCGCCAGGCTGATTTCACCTGCGTACACCGGTTCAAACCCGGCAATCGCGCGCAAGGTCGTGGTTTTGCCGCAGCCCGAAGAGCCCAGCAGGCAACCGATGTCGCCAGCGTTGAGGTGCAGATTGAGGTTTTGCACCACGCGTTGATCTTGATAGCCGCATGCCAGGTTACGCAGGTTCAGCAGTAACGGCTGGCTCATGCGTGGTGGTACGACGGCGGCACGAGGAATTCGAGCAGCGCCTTTTGCGCGTGCAGGCGGTTTTCGGCCTGATCCCACGCGACCGAGCGCTCATCGTCGAGCAGGTCCAGACTGATTTCTTCGCCACGGTGCGCGGGCAGGCAGTGCATAAACAGCACGTCCGGGGCGGCCAGGTCGAGCAGGGCGCGGGTCACCTGGTACGGGGCGAACAGGGCCAGGCGCTTGGCGGTTTCTTCTTCCTGGCCCATGGAGGTCCAGACGTCGGTGCTGACCAAATGCGCGCCCACAACGGCGTCTTTCGGATCACGCAGCAGTTGCACGCGGCCGTCGGCTTTGGCCAGGAACTCGGCGCTCGGTTCAAAGCCTTCAGGGCAGGCGATGCGCAAGTGGAAGTCGAACTGGATCGCCGCTTCTATATAGCTGTTGCACATATTGTTGCCGTCGCCGATCCAGGCCACGGTCTTGCCCTGGATCGAGCCACGGTGTTCGAGGAAGGTTTGCATGTCGGCCAGCAACTGGCACGGGTGCAGGTCATCGGACAGGCCGTTGATCACCGGTACGCGGGAGTTGGCGGAAAATTCGGTCACCGTGCTGTGCGCGAAGGTACGGATCATCACCGCATCCAGCATGCGCGACATCACCCGTGCGCTGTCGGCAATCGGCTCGCCACGGCCCAGTTGCGTGTCGCGCGACGACAGAAAGATGGCTTGGCCGCCGAGCTGGATCATGCCCGCTTCAAAAGACACGCGGGTGCGCGTCGACGACTTCTCGAAAATCATCCCGAGCACACGGTTTTTCAAAGGCTCGAAGAGTACGCCGCGGTTACGCAGGTCTTTAAGCTCAATGCCTCGACGGATCACGCTGACCAGCTCTTCGGGCGTGCAATCCATCAGGGAGAGAAAGTGCCTTGCGCTCATCATTAACTACCTTTTTGCAACAGACCGCAGATACTCAAAGCCTTGTTTATTGTGACAACGGGCGAGACCTGCGGCGAAAGCCGCACGGGGCGACGAAATAGGGGAAGGCGCGATCTTATAATTAAATGTCGCGTCTTACCAATAGGGCTACGGTTTTTAAGGGTGTTCAAGAGGGGCGCGAGAGCGCTTTTGAAGACGATTACCAGACAGCAGCGGCCCATTTGTACACTGGCGCCGAGACCTTTTGCAATCTATGCAGGCGGGTTTGGGCCAGGCTGTGCCGGTTTCAGAGGCCATTCGCGGGGTTTTTGAAACATTTGCACACGCTTAGCCATGCTTTGGCCTGATGCCCCTCGATTCACACGGCTAACGTTGCTGGTGCACGTTGCGGTCGCGGCCCATAGTTCAGCCAAAGCCCTGATGAAGACACCGGCCATGACCAAGACTCTGCACCACCGTGCTTGCCATCTGTGTGAAGCCATCTGCGGCTTGACCCTGGAAACCACCCAAGCCGACGATGGCCACCTTGCGATCACGTCAATCAAGGGCGATGCACTCGACCCTTTCAGCCGTGGGCATATCTGCCCCAAAGCCGTGGCGCTGCAGGACATTCAGAACGACCCCGACCGCCTTCACCAGCCGATGTTGCGCGTGGGCAGCGAGTGGCAGCCGATCCCCTGGGACGAGGCTTTCGCGCGGGTGGCCGAACGGCTGGCGGGCATCCAGGCGCAGCATGGGCAGAATGCGGTGGCGGTTTATCAGGGCAACCCCAGCGTGCACAACTACGGGCTGATGACCCACAGCAATTACTTCCTGGGGCAGTTGAAGACGCGTAACCGCTTTTCGGCGACCTCGGTGGACCAATTGCCCCATCACCTCACCAGCCACTTGATGTACGGCCATGGTTTGTTGCTGCCGATACCGGACATCGATCACACCGACTTTATGCTGATACTTGGCGGTAACCCGCTGGCGTCCAACGGCAGCATCATGACCGTGCCGGATGTGGAGAAGCGTCTCAAGGCCATTCAGGCGCGAGGCGGCAAAGTGGTGGTGGTTGACCCACGGCGCAGCGAGACGGCGGCGATGGCCGATCAACACGTGTTCGTGCGCCCTGGCGGCGATGCAGCGCTGCTGTTCGGCGTGCTCAACACGCTGTTCAGCGAAAACCTGACCCGCGCCAGCCACTTGCCGGTTGACGGCCTGGACGACGTGCGCCGAGCGATTGCCGGGTTCACTGCCGAAGCCATGAGCCGCCAATGTGCGGTGCCGGCCGAGCAGATCCGCCAGTTGGCGCGCGATTTTGCGGCGGCGGATAAAGCCGTCTGCTACGGGCGCATGGGCGTGTCGACGCAGGCGTTCGGCACGCTGTGCCATTGGTTGGTGCAACTGATCAACCTGGTCACCGGCAACCTTGATCGGCTCGGTGGCGCCCTGTGCACCACGCCCGCCGTGGACTTGGTGGCATCCACCGGCGGCGGGCATTTCAATCGCTGGCAAAGCCGTGTGTCAGCGCGCCCGGAGTACGGCGGTGAGTTGCCTGTGTCGGCGTTGGCCGAAGAAATGCTCACCGAAGGCGAAGGGCAAATCCGCGCCTTGGTCACCGTGGCCGGCAACCCGGTGCTGTCGACGCCTAACGGCCGCCAATTGGAACAGGCCCTGGAAGGCTTGGAATTCATGGTCAGCATTGACCTTTATATCAACGAGACCACGCGCTACGCCGACCTGATTTTGCCGTCGACTTCAGCGCTGGAAAACGATCACTACGACACCACATTCAATATGTTTGCAGTGCGCAACGTCACGCGTTTCAACCGTGCGATCCTGCCCAAGCCCGAGGGCGCACTGCATGATTGGGAGATCTTCGTCGGCTTGGCCACCGCTTTTGCGGCGCAGACCGGCGTGGCGCTTAAACCCACCATGGCGCCTGCGCAGATGATCGACATCGGTTTGCGCGGCGGGGTTTACGGCGACGCCTCCAGCCATAAGTTGTCGGTGGCGACGCTGGCGGATCATCCGCATGGTTTGGATTTGGGGCCGCTCAAGCCCAACCTGGCCAACCGTCTGAAAACCCCGAACGGCCGGGTACAGGCAGCGCCCGCAGTGATTTTGGCGGACCTAACGCGGTTCGCGGCGCAGCCGCTGGCCAAGGTCGGCGAGCTGTTGTTGATCGGCCGCCGCCATGTACGCAGCAATAATTCCTGGATGCATAACTATCACCGCCTGGTGAAGGGCAAGCCTCGGCACCAGTTGCACATGCACCCCGATGACTTGGCCAGCCGTGAACTGAGCGATGGCCAGCGGGTTCGCGTCAGCTCGCGCATTGGCATGATTGAAGTGGAGGTGGTCGCCAGCCTGGACATGATGCCCGGTGTGGTCAGCCTGCCGCATGGCTGGGGCCACGGGCGCCCGGGTGTGCGCATGAGCATCGCCAGTGGGCAGCCGGGCGCGAGTGCCAATGACCTGACCGATGAGCGCCAGTTGGATGAGTTGTCGGGCAATGCGGCACTCAACGGCGTGCCGGTGCAGGTGGCGGCTGCGTAAGGCGCCCGACCACCGGGCTGGAATTTTGCGTTACAATGCGCCACCGTGCCGACCTGTGAGTCGCAAAGTTCCAGCCGAGGTGTTCCATGGATATCATCGAAACGATCAAAGAGCAGATTGCCAGCAACACTATTCTGCTTTACATGAAGGGCGCGCCAAACGCTCCTCAGTGCGGTTTCTCCGCCAAAGCGTCGCAGGCGATCATGCAGTGTGGCGAGAAATTCGCTTACGTAGACATCCTGCAAAACCCGGAAATTCGCGCCAACCTGCCGAAGTACGCCAACTGGCCTACGTTCCCACAACTGTGGGTAGCCGGTGAACTGGTCGGCGGCAGTGACATCATCACTGAAATGGCTGCGGACGGTTCGTTGCAGGCATTGGTCAAAGACGCAGCGGCCAAAGCGGCAGCCAAGACTGAAGCTTGATGCTGTTGTAAGAAGCCCTGCAATAAAAAGCCCCGCGTCTCGTCAGAGCGCGGGGCTTTTTTGTGCCTTACCTGTAGCCGCGTGGGTTATTCACCCATCTGCGATTGCAGGTAGTTCTCCAGGCTGACTTTGACGATCAGGCCCAGTTGGGTTTCCAGCCAGTCGATATGCTCTTCCTGGTCTTCAAGGATCTCTTCCAGCAGCTCACGGCTGCCGAAGTCGCTGTGTGTTTCACAGTGAGCAATCGCGGCCTTGAGGTCGCTGTGGCTCTTCTGTTCGAAACGCAGGTCGCTGCTGATCATTTCCTGAGTGTGTTCGCCGATATTCAGCTTGCCCAGGTCTTGCACGTTCGGCAGGCCTTCCAGAAACAGGATGCGCTTGATCAGCGCGTCTGCGTCCTTCATCGCCTTGATGGATTCTTTGTATTCACGCTTGCCGAGCTTTTCCAGGCCCCAATCGTCGTACATGCGCGCATGCAGAAAGTACTGATTGATCGCGACCAGTTCATTGGCAAGGATTTTGTTGAGTTGCTGGATGACTGAGATGTCGCCTTTCATGACTGGGGTCCTGCCCTGTAATAACGGTGTATAAGGCGGAGTTTGAGCGGCGAAATCTCTAGTGTCAAACCTAAGTTATTGAATAATAAATGAAAATTAATCGGAATAAGAATGTTTGTGTTCCGCGTCTTGGCGCTAACTAATTGAATTTCGGGCATAAAAAAACCGGACACTCGGTCCGGTTCTTAAAAACACGCGTCATTATGCGTGTGTAAATTCTGCTGAATAGGGGATCGCGGCCTGGGCTGTTTGCAGCTGCGTCAGGGTTTCCCGTACGACTTGCTTGGCAAGGCATGCACATTTACCGCATTGGCTGGCAACGCCGGTGGTTTCACGCACTTCCTTGTAGCTGCAGCAACCTTCAAGGATTGCTTCGCGGATTTGTCCGTCGGTGACGCCAGTGCAGAGGCAGACATACATAAAGGAGAACCGTCGCGGTGTTAAGGCTTAAGTGCGATGGATCTTAATGTTAACGAGAATGATTGTCAAAATAGTTTCGCGGCTCTTTGCACCGCCGCTGCCCTCGCGCTGACGAACGGTTTTTTTAAGGTATGATGCTCGGCTTTCACGAAGCGTGACTGCGTCACAGGGCTGTCGCTTAAACGCGGCAGACTCAACGCCGGTCCTTTTACTTCAATCGTCACCTTTACTATCAGGAGATACCCAATGAGCGTACTCGTCGGCAAGCAAGCCCCGGATTTCGACGTACCTGCCGTGCTCGGCAATGGCGAAATCGTTGACAGCTTCAAACTGTCTGAAGCCATCAAAGGCAAATACGGCCTGGTATTCTTCTACCCGCTGGACTTCACCTTCGTCTGCCCTTCGGAGCTGATCGCTCTGGACCACCGCATGGACGATTTCAAGGCGCGCAACGTTGAAGTGGTCGCGGTTTCCATCGACTCCCACTTCACCCACAACGCCTGGCGCAACACCGCCATCAACGATGGCGGCATCGGCAAAGTCAAATACACCATGGCTGCCGACATGAAGCACGACATCGCCAAGGCCTACGACGTTGAGTCCGAAGGCGGCGTGGCGTTCCGTGGCGCGTTCCTGATCGACGACAAGGGCGTTGTGCGCTCGCAGATCATCAACGACCTGCCGCTGGGCCGTAACATGGAAGAGCTGATCCGTCTGGTCGACGCACTGCAATTCCACGAAGAGCACGGCGAAGTGTGCCCTGCCAACTGGAAAAAAGGCGACAAGGGCATGACCGCTTCCACCGAAGGTGTGGCGGCTTACCTGACCGAGAACGCCGGCAAGCTGTAAGCCACGTTTGCAGCAAAAAAAACCGGCCTGAGAAGGCCGGTTTTTTTATGCGCGGGCAAACCTTCAGTCAGTCGCCGAAGTCTTCCCAGCCACCCATCTGTTTCCAGCGGTTGACGATGCCGCAGAACAGATCGGCAGTCTTTTCGGTGTCATAGCGAGCCGAGTGGGCCTCGCGCCCGTCAAAGTCGATGCCAGCCGCCTGGCAGGCTTTCGCCAGCACGGTTTGGCCGTACGCCAAGCCTGCGAGGGTGGCGGTGTCGAAGCTGGAGAACGGGTGAAACGGGTTGCGCTTCATGTCCAGTCGCGTCACGGCTGCGTTCAGGAAGCCCAAGTCGAAGCTGCTGTTGTGACCGACCAGAATCGCGCGTTTGCAGCCATTGGCTTTCAACGCTTTGCGCACGCCACGGAAAATATCGGTCAGCGCCGCTTCTTCACTCACCGCCATGCGCAGTGGGTGATCAAGCTTGATGCCGGTGAACTCCAGGGCGGCGGCTTCGATATTCGCGCCTTCAAACGGTTCTACGCGGAAGAAGTGCGTGTGTTCCGGGAACACGAAGCCCTGTTCGTCCATGCCGATAGTGGTAGCGGCAATTTCCAGCAAGGCGTCGGTGGCGCAGTTGAAGCCGCCGGTTTCTACGTCGATGACAACCGGCAGATAGCCGCGAAACCGCTCGGCCATCGGGTGGCGGGAGCCGCCACCGCTGTGCTCGTGTTCGTCGTCGTAATGGTCTTCACTCACTTGCTTTCCTCCAGCAGGCGCCAGCGCAGTGTTTCACCGGCGCGCAGCGGGATAACGGTCAGCTCGCCAAACGGCAGGCTGGCAGGGGCGGTCCAGTCTTCACGGACCAGGGTAATGTGCTCGGTATTGGCTGGCAGGCCATAGAAACGCGGGCCGTTGAGGCTGGCGAAACCTTCGAGCTTGTCCAGCGCGTTGCGCGTCTCGAACGCCTCGGCGTACAGCTCGATTGCGGCGTACGCGGTGTAGCAACCGGCACAGCCACAGGCGTTTTCTTTTGCGTGCTGGGCGTGAGGCGCCGAGTCGGTGCCGAGGAAAAACTTCGGGTTACCGCTGGTGGCGGCATCCAGCAAGGCCACTTGGTGGGTGTTGCGCTTGAGGATCGGCAGGCAATAGAAGTGCGGCCGAATCCCGCCCACCAGCATGTGGTTGCGGTTGTAGAGCAGGTGATGCGCGGTGATGGTCGCACCGACGTTGGCCGAAGCCTCGGTGACAAACTGCACGGCATCGGCCGTGGTGATGTGCTCAAACACCACCTTGAGGGTCGGGAACAGCTCGACCACACGGCGCATGTGTTCGTCGATGAAGATTTTTTCGCGGTCAAACACGTCCACATCGCCACGCGTGACTTCACCGTGGATCAGCAGCGGCATGCCGACTTCAGCCATCGCTTCGATCGCCGGCAAAATCTTGTCGATGCTGGTAACGCCGGAGTCGGAGTTGGTGGTCGCGCCCGCCGGGTACAGCTTGGCGGCGTACACAAAACCGCTGGCCTTTGCCTCACGAATTTCTTCGGGCTGGGTGCGGTCGGTGAGGTAAAGCACCATCAACGGTTCGAAGCGGCTGCCGGCCGGTCGGGCAGCGAGGATGCGCTGGCGATAGGCGTCGGCTTGCTCGGCATTACGCACCGGCGGTACCAGGTTAGGCATGATGATGGCGCGGCCAAACGTGCGCGCTACATCGGCCACGGTATGGGGTAACGCAGCACCATCGCGAAGATGAATATGCCAGTCATCGGGACGCAGCAGGGTCAGGCGGTCGGACATTGGGGATTCCAGGCGGGTCAATCTGGTGGGAATGCTACCGGAAAAGACTCTTGCAGGCACTCGCTATCAAGTTTTGCGGGAGGTGACCGATACCCCTGAGTATGCCTTAACGACGTATGACGCTTTGAAGTGTTGTAGAAACCAGTGGAGCCGCCCGTGCGCCAGCATTATCTAGCCCTGCTCAGTGTGTTCGCCAGCCTGCCTGCGATGGCCCTCACGTTCCAGACACGTCTGGAGAATATTGAGTGGAAGGTGGAGGGCGACGTGTTCGAGTGCCGTTTGACCCAGCCGATCGCCGATTTTGGTTCGGGTGAGTTCGTGCGCCGCGCCGGCGAGCAGGCCACATTCCGCCTTAAAGCCTATAACGGCGCGCTGGGTGCGGGCTCCGCCACCTTGTTGGCCGCCGCTGCGCCGTGGCAGCCGGGCCGCGGTGACATCAACCTCGGCGCGGTGCGTGCGGGCAGTGGCGACGTCTTGTTCAACAGCTCCCAGGCCCAGGCGGGGCGGTTGTTTACCGGGTTGCTGGAAGGCCGTAGCCCGACCGTGCGCCACTATGGGCGTGAGGGCGGTTACTCGGAAATTCGTCTGCTGCCGGTCAAGTTCAGCAAGGCCTACAACGACTATCAAGTGTGCACCGCCAAGCTGTTGCCGATGAATTACGATCAGGTCAAACAGGCCGAAGTGGGCTTCCCTGGCGGTGGTATTGAGCTGGACGCGGCGGCTAAGAAGAAGCTCGACGTGATTGTCACGTACATGAAGGCCGACCCTACGGTTAACCATATCGAGCTCAATGGCCATTCCGACAACAGCGGCAATCGGCTGACCAACCGCGACGTCTCGCGCCGTCGTGCCCTGGCCGTGATGGACTATTTCAAGGCCAACGGCATTGCGGAATCGCAGATCACGCTGCGCTTTCATGGCGAAAGCTACCCACTGGCGCCCAACACCAATGCTGCCAACCGGGCGCGTAACCGCCGCGTGAATGTTCAGCTTGAACGCGTGGCGGCCCCCGAAAAACCGGCGCCCCAAGCCACGGCGCCGACTAACCCTGCGCATATATCCTAGGGTGCGACCTTCGGTCGCTCTCTCGACATAATCTGTCGCTTTATCTTCATTTGCTGTCGCGCCCCTGTAAATCCATGGTTTTGATCGGTAGAATCGTTGCCTTTCCGTACAACCCCGTGGAGTGATGGCATGGCCGACGTAAACAAGGTCGTTCTCGCGTATTCCGGCGGCCTGGACACTTCGGTGATCCTCAAGTGGCTGCAGGATACTTATAACTGTGAAGTGGTGACCTTCACCGCTGACCTGGGTCAGGGCGAAGAGGTCGAACCTGCACGTGCCAAGGCGCAAGCCATGGGCGTGAAAGAGATCTACATTGACGACCTGCGCGAAGAATTCGTCCGCGATTTCGTCTTCCCGATGTTTCGCGCCAACACCGTCTACGAAGGCGAGTACCTGCTGGGTACCTCCATCGCACGTCCGCTGATCGCCAAGCGCCTGATCGAAATCGCCAACGAAACCGGCGCCGACGCCATTTCCCATGGTGCTACCGGCAAGGGCAACGACCAGGTGCGTTTCGAATTGGGCGCCTACGCGCTCAAGCCTGGCGTGAAAGTGATTGCGCCTTGGCGTGAATGGGACCTGCTGTCGCGTGAAAAGCTGATGGATTACGCTGAAAAGCACGCCATCCCGATCGAGCGTCACGGCAAGAAGAAGTCCCCGTATTCGATGGACGCCAACTTGCTGCACATCTCCTATGAAGGCGGCGTGCTGGAAGACACCTGGACCGAGCACGAAGAAGACATGTGGAAATGGACCGTCTCCCCGGAGAACGCTCCAGACAAGCCTCAGTACCTGGAACTGACCTACCGCAACGGCGACATCGTCGCGCTGGACGGCGTCGAAATGACCCCGGCCACCGTGCTGGCGACCCTCAACCGTATCGGTGGCGAACACGGTATCGGCCGTCTCGACATCGTTGAGAACCGTTACGTGGGCATGAAGTCCCGTGGCTGCTACGAAACCCCGGGCGGCACCATCATGCTGCGCGCCCACCGCGCCATTGAGTCGATCACCCTGGACCGCGAAGTGGCTCACCTCAAAGACGAGTTGATGCCCAAGTACGCCAGCCTGATCTACACCGGCTACTGGTGGAGCCCTGAGCGTCTGATGCTGCAACAGATGATCGACGCTTCCCAGGCCCACGTGAACGGCGTTGTGCGCCTGAAGCTGTACAAGGGCAATGTGATCGTCACCGGTCGCAAGTCTGATGAGTCGCTGTTCGACGCCAATATCGCCACCTTTGAAGAAGATGGCGGCGCTTACAACCAGGCGGACGCAGCAGGCTTCATCAAGTTGAACGCACTGCGTATGCGCATTGCGGCCAACAAGGGTCGCAAGTTGTTCTGAGTCATACCCGCGTTGTAAACATGGCCCCTTGCCCAAGGGGCCATTTTTTTTGCCTGTTTATCAAGGGGCCAGGCAGTTGAATGAACTGCAATGTTTAAAAGTGCTGAGTAAATGTTTATCGCTTGTCCGATATAAACATAGGTGGACTGGTTTTTCTTGATGGCTGTTTTTTTACGTCTGAATGAATTTTTAACACCTGCCTAGGAACTATGTCTTACAGAAGATTCACTATATGAGGGCGAAACTTATGTAAGGAGCGGAAAATTCTGTAGGAATTAGGGAGGTCGGAAACTATGTTGAATGGAACTAATAACCGCGGAATTTTTTCACCTCTTCATTCGCCCGGTGGTGACAAGCAATGGACATTTTCTGAAAGAAAGGTTCTGCGCGTGGACGTTACAGCGCTTACGAGGCCTATATTTCATTCAAAATATGTATGGCTTCGGAAAGTTCTGAAAGTCCCCGTAAAGCTCGATGTATCCAACTGGGTGTTTTTTTGTAGGTCAATTCCTAAAGCATTGTGGGTTGGGTCTCTGCTTGCTGTTGCTTGGGGGTGAGCACTATGCCAACTAGGAAACGACTAGGCTATTGTGCTTGCTCTAAATAATTCGAACAGCGAAATTGGACTTTCTCATGAATAAAGTGCTGATCGTGGATGATCATCCCGTCATTCGTCTTGCTGTACGCATGCTAATGGAACGTCATGGTTATGAAGTCGTTGCCGAGACTGATAACGGCGTCGATGCGTTACAACTGGCGCGCGAGCATGTGCCTGACATTGTCATACTGGATATCGGGATCCCCAAACTCGATGGGCTGGAAGTGATTTGTCGCCTGGCGTCTACCAAGCAGGCTGCGCCCTTCAAGGTGCTGGTGCTGACGTCCCAGGCGCCCGGCCATTTTTCCATGCGTTGCATGCAGGCGGGGGCGGCTGGCTACGTGTGCAAGCAGCAGGACCTGACCGAGTTGTTGAGCGCCATCAAGGCAGTACTCTCCGGCTACAGCTATTTCCCTAACCAGGCGCTTAATTCGGTGCGCTCCACCATGGGCAACGCCAGTGAAGCGGATATGGTCGAACGCCTGTCGGGTCGCGAGATGATGGTGCTGCAGCAGTTGGCGCGTGGCAGAACCAACAAGGAGATTGCCGACGGCATGTTTCTGAGCAACAAAACTGTCAGTACCTACAAGACCCGCCTGCTGCTCAAGCTGAATGCGCGCTCCCTCGTCGACCTGATCGAGCTGGCCCAACGCAACGGCCTTGTATAGCGCAGGCGGTTGCCACTGAAGGGCAAGCGTAACCGGCAGAAAAAAGCCTCCGTCAGGGAGGCTTCCGGTCGTCAACGGGTCGATTAGAGATCGAAGTCGTAATCGGCCAATTGTTTCTGCAAGCGGCGCTCTTCCAGAAGGTTGTCGATCGTGCGACGTTTGCTCAGATTGGTCTTGGCCACCTCAGCAACAGGTGCTTCCCCATCGTCTTCCGACTCTGCAACGAGGTCGTCTTCCAGATCCAGTTGTTCTTTGCCAGTGCTCATAAGGTTAACTCCAGGCTAAGAATGCCGTTGGCGCCCCTTATAACGATATTCCATGGCGGGGTAAAAAAGATTTTTTCAATCGAGTGATCGGGAAACGCAATGAAGCCTCAATCGTCTGAGGTCTTCTCCTTGTATTCGCACAGGTCTTCGATACGGCAGCTCCCACAGCGCGGTTTGCGGGCCTGGCAAACGTAGCGCCCGTGCAAGATCAGCCAATGGTGGGAATCAAGCAGATACGCCTTGGGCACGAACTTCATCAGTTGTTTTTCCACCTCAACCACGTTCTTGCCGCGCGCGATGCCGGTTCGGTTGCTGACGCGAAAAATATGCGTGTCGACCGCCATGGTCAGTTGCCGGAACGCGGTATTGAGCACCACGTTCGCGGTTTTGCGGCCCACGCCGGGGAGGGCTTCGAGGGCTTCGCGGGTGTTTGGCACTTCGCTGCCATGCAGCTCTACGAGCAGGCGGCAGGTTTCGATAACATTTTTGGCCTTGCTGTTGTACAGACCGATGGTCTTGATGTATTCGGACAACCCGTCTACGCCCAAGGCATGGATGGCCTCCGGCGTATTGGCTACCGGGTACAGTTTTGCGGTGGCCTTGTTCACGCCAACGTCCGTGGATTGGGCCGACAGAATCACCGCAATCAGTAACTCGAACGGCGAGGAATAGGCCAGTTCGGTTTTAGGTTCCGGATTGTCTTCGTGAAGCCTGCGGAAGATTTCCAGGCGTTTTGCGGCGTTCATGGGGCAGGTAGTTCCTTGCAGGCAGTCAACGTGATTGTGAAAAGTGTGCACAGGCAGGGGAGCCTGCCAGCCATAACCCCGGCAGGATAAACCATCACCACGCTACCCGGCAGCCTGCGGTGCTTGCTGCGGCTCACGCGCTGAGGTGAGCGTCCACCTGACGCTGCGCGTCTTCCAGCGTGCGTTGTGCGGCCTGCAGTTCATCCGCGCTGACGCCCGGCTGGCGTTGCAATTTGCCGACATTCGCCCGGGCATACGCCAGCTGGATTTTCGCGCGCTTGAGCTCGGGGTCTTTGCTCGTCGTCGTTGACGCCGGTGGCGGGCTGTTCACTTCCAGTGCATCCAGTGCCTGCTCAGCCGCTTCGAATTGCTGCTGCAGCACAATCAATTGCGACTGTTGCTCAAAGGTCGGCGGGTGACCAAACGCCTTCAACGATTTATGTAACTGGGCGCGGCTCATGGCCACGCTGATTTTGGCTTTTTTGACCGCAGCATCCCTGGCCGCTTGCGCTGTGTTGGCCTGCACCGGCGCAACCGGCGTCGAACGCTTGGCCCGCGCGAGGCGCTCGGCGAGTTTGTGGGCTTCTTCGCGTTGCAAGCGCGCATTGCGTTGTTCGTAGCGTCGCCGCGCCCGGTCACGCTTGAGGCCACGTTCATGGCGTTCATGGTCGTTGGCCGCCATGCCGCCGACAATCGGCAGCACGTTGGCCGCCGGGCGCATCTCAATGCAATCGACAGGGCAGGGCGCAACGCACAGGTCGCAGCCGGTGCACTCATCAACGATCACGGTGTGCATCAACTTGGCGGCGCCGACAATCGCATCCACCGGGCAGGCCTGGATGCATTTGGTGCAGCCGATGCATTCGGCCTCACGTATATAGGCGACAACGGCTGGGGCTTCGCCACGGCGGGTATCGAGTTCCAACACCGGCACACGCAGCAGTTGCGCAAGGCCCGCGATGGTTTCCTGCCCACCCGGCGGGCACTTGTTGATCGCCTCACCGGCGGCGATGCCTTCGGCGTAAGGCTTGCAGCCTGGGTGCCCGCATTTGCCGCATTGGGTCTGCGGCAGCAGCGCGTCGATACGTTGAATCAGGTTCATGGGCATGCCGGTTGAATACATAACGCTTGTACAGGTAAGCCGCTCGCCATACATCACGCGCGCGTCATAAAACAGGCCCGCTTACCGCGGGCCTTGAGCCTTACTTGATACGTTGCCCTGGCTTGGCGCCGCTGTCCGGGCTCAGCAGGTAGATTTCCTCACCGCCGGGGCCGGCCGCCATCACCATGCCTTCGGAAATGCCGAACTTCATTTTCCGTGGCTTGAGGTTGGCGATCATCATGGTCAGGCGACCATCGAGCTTGGACGGATCCGGATAAGCGCTCTTGATCCCGGAGAACACGTTGCGTTGCTCGTCACCGATGTCCAGCGTCAGGCGCAGCAGCTTGTCGGCGCCTTCCACGGCTTCGGCCTTGATGATCAGCGCAACGCGCAGGTCCACGGCAGCAAAGGCGTCGAAGTCGATCTCCGGGGACAGCGGGTCCTTAGCCAGTTCGCCGTTGCCGGCAGGCGCGGGCTCGCCGGTGTCGGTCTGGCTGGCGATCAGGTCTTCTTTCGAAGCGTCGGTCATCGCCTGCACGTTGACCGGGTCGATACGCGTCATCAGCGGCTTGAACGCGTTCAGTTGGTGGTTGCCGAGCAAGCTGGCGTGGTCATTCCAGGTCAGCGGCGCGACGTTGAGGAACGCCTCGGCATCGGCGGCCAGCAACGGCAGTACCGGCTTGAGGAAGATCACCAGTTGGCGGAACAGGTTGATGCCCGTGGCACAAATCGCCTGCACTTCAGCCTGCTTGCCTTCCTGCTTGTTCAGCGACCACGGCGCCTTGTCGGCGATCCAGGCGTTGGCGCGGTCGGCCAGGCCCATGATCTCGCGCATCGCACGGGCAAAGTCGCGCGCTTCATAAGCGTCGGCAATGCTTGGCGCGGCCGCCAGGAACGCGTCGGTCAGTTCCGGCGCGGCGTTCTCGGCCACCAATACACCGGCATTGCCCTTGTGGATAAAACCCGCGCAGCGGCTGGCGATGTTGACCACTTTACCGACCAGGTCCGAGTTGACCTTCTGTACGAAGTCTTCCAGGTTCAGGTCGAGGTCATCGACGCCACGGCCCAGCTTGGAGGCGTAGTAGTAGCGCAGGTATTCCGGCGACAGGTGGTCCAGGTAGGTGCGCGCCTTGATAAAGGTGCCACGCGACTTGGACATCTTCTGGCCATTCACCGTCAGGTAGCCGTGCACCGCGATGCCGGTCGGCTTGCGGTAGCCCGAACCTTCAAGCATCGCCGGCCAGAACAGCGCGTGGAAGTTAACAATGTCTTTGCCGATGAAGTGGTACAGCTCGGCAGTCGAGTCCTTGGCCCAGTACGCGTCGAAATCCAGCGACGGCGTGCGGTCACACAGGTTCTTGAAGCTGGCCATGTAGCCAATCGGCGCGTCCAGCCACACATAGAAATACTTGCCCGGCTGATCGGGGATCTCGAAACCGAAGTACGGCGCATCGCGGGAGATGTCCCACTGTTGCAGGCCGGCGTCCAGCCATTCGGCGATCTTGTTGGCCACGGCGTCCTGCAGGGTGCCGCTGCGGGTCCAGGTTTGCAGCATCTGCTGGAAATCCGGGAGCTTGAAGAAGAAGTGCTGCGAATCTTTAAGCACCGGCGTGGCGCCGGAGATGGCCGACTTCGGGTCTTTCAGGTCAGTGGGCGCGTAGGTCGCACCGCACTTCTCGCAGTTATCGCCGTACTGGTCTTCGGTGCCGCATTTAGGGCAGGTGCCCTTGATGAAGCGGTCGGCCAGGAACATTTTCTTTTCCGGGTCGAAATACTGCGTAATCGAGCGCGTATCAATATGCCCGGCGTCGCGCAGGCGCTTGTAGATCTGGCTCGACAGCTCGCGGTTTTCTTCGGAATGAGTGGAGTGGAAGTTGTCGAAATCGACCAGGAACTCGGCAAAGTCGGCGCTGTGTTCAGCCTGCACATTGGCGATCAGTTGTTCCGGGGTGATGCCTTCCTTTTCGGCGCGCAACATGATGGCCGAACCGTGGGCGTCGTCCGCGCAGACATAAATGCATTGGTTGCCGCGATGCTTCTGGAAGCGCACCCACATATCGGTCTGGATGTACTCAAGCATATGGCCAAGATGGATAGAACCATTGGCATAGGGCAGGGCGCTGGTGACGAGGATCTTGCGTGGCTCGGACATGGGGCTCGGCTACTTGATGAAACGGAGGTCGGCCACTATAAAGCGCCCGCAAATATATTTCACCCCGTGGCGTTGTTTCAGCAGCGTGCGCGCCGTCGAAAGCATGCCGCTGGGCGCCTGGAACGGTTAGGATAGCCGCCTGTTTCAGTCAGTCTTTTTTCGGGAGTAGCCCATGAGCGCCGTCACTCGCGCAGCGGTGGAAGCCGTTCTTCGCCAATACACCGACCCCTATTTGAACCAGGACCCGGTCAATGCCGGTTGCGTGCGCGCCATCGAGATTCAGGGTGATCAGGTCTCGGTCCAGTTGCAACTGGGCTATGCCGCCGGCCTGTTCAAAAGCGGTTGGGCGCAGATGCTGCAAATGGCCATTGAAGGCTTGGACGGTGTGCGTTCGGCCAAGGTCGACATTCAATGCGTGATCGCCGCGCACAAGGCCCAGGCGCAAATCCCGGGCCTGGCCAACGTCAAGAACGTGGTCGCCGTGGCGTCCGGCAAGGGCGGCGTGGGCAAATCCACCACCGCCGCCAACCTGGCGCTGGCGCTGGCCCGTGAAGGGGCGCGCGTGGGTATTCTCGACGCCGATATTTACGGCCCCAGCCAGGGCGTGATGTTCGGCATCGCCGAAGGCACGCGGCCCAAGGTCAAGGACCAGAAGTGGTTCGTGCCGATTGAGTCGATGGGCGTGGAAGTCATGTCCATGGCCTTCCTCACCGATGACAACACACCGATGGTCTGGCGCGGGCCGATGGTCTCCGGCGCGTTGCTGCAACTGGTTACGCAGACCGCCTGGGGCGACCTCGACTACCTTGTGATCGACATGCCGCCCGGCACCGGTGACATCCAGTTGACGCTGGCGCAGAAAGTCCCGGTGGCCGGCTCCGTCATCGTCACCACGCCGCAGGACCTGGCGTTGCTTGACGCAAAAAAAGGCGTGGAGATGTTCCGCAAGGTCAACATCCCGGTGCTGGGCGTCGTGGAAAACATGGCGGTGCACATCTGCTCCAACTGCGGCCACGCCGAGCATCTGTTTGGCGAGGGCGGTGGCGAGAAGCTGGCGACCCAGTACGGCGTCGAATTGCTCGCCTCGTTGCCATTGGCGATGGAGATACGTGAGCAGGCCGATGGCGGCAAGCCCACCGTGGCGGCCGAGCCCAATGGGCCGATTGCGATGATCTACCAGGAACTGGCCCGTCATGTGGGCGCGCGAATCGTTCTGCAAGAAGCGGCTGCGCCTGCGATGCCGACGATCACAGTCAGCGACGACTGATCCCTCCCTGTGGCGAGCGGCCCTGCGGCGAGCAGCCCGCTCGCCACAGATAATATGGCCCCCTGTATGGGGGTTTTTTATTGCCTGAAAAATGCTCAACGGGGGCCGATGCTGCTTTTACGCAGTTGTGCGCGTAAGCATTCACTTACTTCTGCGTAAGTGTTCGGTTTTTTTACCGGGTGTGTGCGACTCAAAACGTCGAGAGATTTTTCTATCTATTTGAAATATAACAATTATTTATGTGTCGCTCATCGGCCAAGCGTGTCAGCCAGAGGTTTGGATCCCGTTGAACTTCCTTTGGAACTCTCTAATATCAGCCCTGTGTCCACGGATTGACACGGCCATCAAGGAACGATGGTTCGACGGAACATCGCGGGATGCGATTCATCAGGATGATGAAAAGGATCAAAGGGACTATGGAGAAAATGTGGGCGGGTCATACCGCCCCTTTTTTTCGCCTGTAGAAAAGTGAAACCCGCCACGCAGAAACGCAAAAAGGCCCGCAAGGGGCCTTTTCGAGGGCGTCGACGCTGTTAGCGTATGAGGTCTTTGATCTTGCCTTTCACGCCATCAAATTCGGCCGCATCCGGCAGCGAATCTTTCTTCTCAGTGATATTCGGCCAGATTTCCGCCAACTCGACGTTCAACTGAATAAATTCCTGCATCTCTGCCGGGACTTCGTCCTCGGAGAAAATAGCGACGGCCGGGCATTCTGGCTCACACAGGGCGCAGTCGATGCACTCATCCGGGTGGATAACCAGGAAGTTCGGGCCTTCGTAGAAGCAGTCCACCGGACACACTTCTACGCAGTCGGTGTACTTGCACTTGATGCAGTTGTCGGTGACGACGAAGGTCATTTCTAATTTTCTCCTCAGGCGGCGGCAGCGAAACCCCTTATCGGCGGGGCTCGCGAGGTTTGAGAGCGATAGTCTGCGGACCAGGCTAAAAGCCCGCAGCATCCCAAACCGCGCGAGATTCTATCAGCTTGCAAGCGTCTGCGTTAGACCCGTGTCTTCAGTGCATAGAGCATTTCCAATGCTTTACGCGGGGTCATGTCATCCAGGTCAAGTTTTGCCAACTCATCGAGGACCGGATGCGGCAAGCTGGCGAACATATCACTCTGGTGCGGCGCGCTGGGTTTGTTTTTGCCTTTGGCTGGGCTGGCGACCACGGTTTCGTGGGGCAGCGCCGTGGTTTCCAGGCGGCTCAGGTGCTCGCGGGCGCGGGTGATCACATCGTTTGGCACGCCGGCCAACTGCGCCACGGCCAGGCCATAACTCTGGCTCGCCGGCCCCGGCAGCACGTGGTGCAGGAACACGATGCGCTCGTTGTGCTCGGTGGCATTAAGATGCACGTTGGCCACCAGCGGCTCGCTTTCGGGCAATACCGTCAGTTCAAAATAGTGCGTGGCGAACAGCGTATAGGCACGCAAGTGCGCCAAGCGTTCGGCCGCCGCCCACGCCAAAGACAGGCCGTCGAAGGTGCTGGTGCCGCGACCCACTTCGTCCATCAGCACCAAACTGCGCTCGGTGGCGTTGTGCAGGATGTTGGCGGTTTCGCTCATTTCCACCATAAAGGTCGAACGGCCACCGGCCAGGTCATCGCTGGAGCCGATCCGCGTGAAAATACGGTCGACCAACGACAACTCGCAACTGGCCGCCGGCACAAAGCTGCCGATGTGCGCCAGCAACACGATCAACGCGGTCTGGCGCATGTAGGTGGATTTACCGCCCATGTTCGGACCGGTGATCACCAGCATGCGGGTGTCATCATCCAGCGACAGGTCGTTGGCGACGAACGGCGTGGTCAACACCTGCTCCACCACCGGATGGCGCCCCTGCACGATGCGCATGCACGGCTCGCTGACAAACCGCGGGCAGTTCAAATCAAGGTTCAGCGCGCGCTCGGCGAGGTTGCTCAACACGTCCAGTTCCGCCAAGGCGGCGGCCGTGTCTTGCAGCGGCGCCAGCTTGCCGATCAGGTCTTCAAGCAAGGCTTCATAGAGCATTTTTTCGCGGGCCAGCGCGCGGCTCTTGGCCGACAGCGCCTTGTCTTCGAATTCCTTCAGTTCCGGCGTGATAAACCGCTCCGCGCCTTTGAGGGTTTGACGCCGCTGATAGTCGATCGGCGCCTGCTCGGCCTGCTTGCTCGGCAACTCGATAAAGTAGCCGTGCACACGGTTGTAACCGACCTTCAAGTTGGCCAGGCCGGTGCGGGCTTTTTCGCGGGCTTCCAGGTCAATCAGGAACTGCCCGGCGTTTTCGCTCAGCGACTGCAACTCGTCCAGCTCGGTGTCGTAACCGGTTTTAAGCACGCCGCCGTCACGGATGATCGCCGGCGGGTTGTCGATGATGGCTTTCGCCAGCAGCGCCGCGAGGTCCGGGTAAGTGCCGGCCGTCACGGCCAACTGTTGCAGGTGCGGCGTGTCCAGTTCGGTCATCGCCACTTGCAGCTCTGGCAGGGCGCCGAGCGCATCACGCAGGCGCGCCAGGTCACGAGGGCGCGCGTTACGCAGGCCAATCCGCGCCAGGATGCGCTCAATATCGCCGATTTCCTTCAACTGCGGCTGCAGCTTTTCAAAGCGATAGCCGTCGAGCAAACAGGTAATAGACGACTGCCGCGCTTGCAGCACCGCCAAGTCGCGCAGCGGACGGTTCAGCCAACGGGTCAGCAAACGGCTGCCCATCGCGGTTTGGCAACGGTCGACCACCGACTGCAAGGTGTTGTCGCGCCCGCCGGCCAGGTTGGTATCCAGTTCCAGGTTGCGCCGGCTGGCGCCATCCAGCACCACCGTGTCGTCCAGACGGTCATGGCGCAGGCTGCGCAAATGCGGCAACGCGGTGCGCTGGGTTTCCTTGGCATAACTGAGCAAGCAACCGGCAGCGCCGATGGCCAGGGTCAGCGTCTCGCAGCCGAAGCCTTTAAGGTCCTGCACCGAGAATTGCTGGCACAGGCTTTTCAGCGCCGAATCACGCTCAAAATCCCACGGCGCGCGACGCTTGGCCCCACGACGTTTTTCTGCCGGCAAATCCTTCGGCCAATCATCCGGAATCAACAACTCCACCGGATTGATGCGCTCCAGCTCCGCCAGCAAGCTCTCCCAGCCCTTGATCTCCACCACACTGAAATTGCCACTGGTGATGTCCAGCACCGAAAGGCCAAACAAACGCTCATCACCCAACACCGCGGCGATCAAGTTATCGCGGCGCTCATCCAGCAACGCCTCATCACTCACCGTGCCCGGCGTAATGATGCGCACCACCTGGCGCTCCACCGGCCCCTTGCTCGTCGCCGGGTCGCCGATCTGCTCACAAATCACCACCGACTCGCCCAGCTTCACCAACTTGACCAAGTAGCCTTCCAACGAATGGTAAGGAATCCCACACATCGGAATCGACTGCCCCGCCGACTGCCCGCGCGCGGTCAAGGTGATGTCCAGCAACTTGGCGGCCTTCTTCGCATCTTCGTAGAAGATCTCGTAGAAATCGCCCATGCGATAGAACATCAACTGATCAGGGTGCTGGTTTTTCAGGCGCCAGTACTGCTGCATCATTGGGGTGTGGCTGGAAAGGTCTGTCATACGGGGGTTTCAGCTCTGCCTGTCTATTTGACGATTCACATCTGTCTAATAATACAGGGATTCAGTAACCAATGCCGATGAGGCTCGCAGGGCAAATTCCGACACGCGGCATAGGATTTTCTGGTGATAGCGTATAAAATCTCCCACCCGAAAAGTGAGCGTTCATACGGATATGAGTCATCTTGAAGACTTGCAGATGGAGGCTGCGCTGCTTTTCGCGAAAGCCAACAAGAAGCGGATTGCTCGGGAGTTTACAAACCCTGCTATCTACCTTCCCGATCGCTCACCCGTTTCAGTTTTCATGTCAGGATGCGCGGGCGCCGGCAAAACCGAAGCGGCGAGTGAGCTGATCAGTGAAATCGATGACAACTCTGGATTCCGCACCATGCGTATCGATCCAGACGATCTCCGTCATCATTTCGAAGGCTATGTGGGTACGAATTCATGGATGTTTCAGCGGGCTGCTTCAATTCTTGTTGACAAGATTCATGATATGGCGTTAGAACAGAGTCAGTCTTTCGTTTTGGATAGCACTTTGTGCAATTTCGATAAGGCCGACCTGAACATAGCTCGCTCCCTAAAGAAAGATCGTAAATGCGTCATCATGTTTGTCTACCAAAAGCCTGAATTGGCTTGGAGGTTTGTACAGGCTAGAGAGCGTAAGGAGGGGCGTAGAGTCCCTCCAGAAGTTTTTGTTGAGCAGTTTTTCACCGCAAAAGATGTTGTGAACGCCCTGAAGGTCAAATATCGCAACCGTTTGCAGTTGAATCTGCTCATAAAAAATACTGATGCTTCCTTGCAGATCACCGAGGAAGACATAGACTCAATCCATGGCGACCTGCACGTCGGTTATGACCGTCAGGGCCTTCTAAAGCACCTCAAGGCTGGGGCAATGTTATGAAAAAAGTACAAGCCGCTCGTTCGACTCCGTTTTCTGAGTTTTTCCGTAGCGCATCTACTGACCAGAAGAAGCGTGTGTATGCAGTTGTGTTGCAGCGCGCCACTGAGCGGCAGCTGAATGTGTTAAAGGCTGGATAAGCTTTAGCTCAGCCACAAAAAAGCCGCAGAGATGCGGCTTTTTTATGCCGTTAAATCGGCCTTTTCCGGCATCTTTGGCGGCAGGCCGACATTCATTTTTCGCAGGCGCAGATAACGCTGCGTCATCTTGGCGTCCGTCTGACCGCCCAGTTTCTGTACTTCATTGCCCTAGTCGTCGGTATCGGAAAGAGACTTGGCGAGCAGGTCGTGAAGGCTCGCATCCTCGACTCCAGCCTTCTTGCAGCTGATCGCAAACGCGTCCTTGACCGAGCTGTAATGCACCGGCTTCTCGCCGCGCGGAGAACAGAATAGGGTCAGGCCACGGACCTTCCGGGGCAGCGCTTTGATCCGGGCAATCAAATCCTCGAGGTCGGGCGTCATCTGTACCAGAAGTCTGGCGTTGGTCTTTTCCTGCTTGAAGGCGATCCTATCGGCACAGATATCCGCCAGGCGGATGGCCAGAACGTCACCGATGCGCTGGCCGGTCAGGTAACACATCTCGTAGATGACACGCATGTTGTCGCTTGAATTGGCGCAAATCGACTGGAATTCACCGTGAGTGATGTAGCGGTCGCGCTTGTGTTCTAAGTGGCGTCTAACGCCTATGTAAGGGGTCGAGTCGACGATCTGCTGCTCCAGTGCGTAGGCAAACACCGCGCGCAGTACCGAAATAACCCGGTGCGACATATTCGGCGTGTCCGCCATGTGAAGCTTGCGCGCGACGACGTGCCGCTGCAGCACCTCTCGGGGCTGGAAGTCGGCGAATTTTTCCTTCAGCCGCTCGCATGCCGCTTCGTACTGCTTGAGGGTGTTCTGCTTGAGGGGCGGCTTTGTCCTAGTGCGCATCTGTTTGAGCGCATCGTCGATATCAACAGGCTCTACGCCGCTGTTGCTCTTGATAACGTTGGGCCTGGCTGGTTTTGGCACATAGCCGGACATGCGACTTCCTTTTCGTCCTGGGAGAGTCGCGGATGAGGCTAGGGAAGAATGGCGTTACCGGGAATTCAAGACCGTCGACGCGAGTCGTAGGATCGTTCCGAAAAGTTGAGCAGCGCTTTCAAAGCGCATCAGTAAAGGCGTAACCACGATTGACTGCGCGCAGTGATGCCGGGCAGTCATTGCGCGACAAGCCCGCACGTACAGTGGGGGCGGCAAGCGCCCCTTTTTGCTTTTGCCCCTTACTGAGTGCCGACGGGCGAATCCAACACCTTCACTACATCATCAATCACCGCTTTTACCATCTCCTGCAAGTAATGCGACGCCCAGGCATAACGGTCCGTTTCCTTGGTCATCGCCGCATCTTCTGAGAGCTGCTTCGCGACGTGGAGGAGGTCGGAGGCGTGTTGCAAAGCTTCGTGCAGAGAAACGCCGCTGTTGACGCGGAAAAGAGGTTGGTCGGAGTGGAAAGAGAAGGGGGTGACGCCGAGGGTGGTTAATGCAGACGGATTTGTCGCGGTCATCGGTAAAACTCCCATATCAATTGAGAGCTACCACATTCGTTATCAGGCGAATGGGCGCTGTGCGCCTTGATTAACTCGGGTTCTCATGCCCGTCGCTGAATTTGCAGCGACCGGGGGAGGTTAGCGTGATGGTGGGGAGGGTGCAAGTGGGAATAATAAGGCCCTTTGCTTGGTCTGAGTGCCAGTGGGCTCAAGCTCGCTGAAGGCGCCTTGAACTGATCATTTGAAGCTTTAATACTAAGGTTGATCAGCCATGGTCATTGGTTTAATGGCTAAGGCCGCTTTCGGCCAGAAGCGGACGTTTTGAGGAGAGAAATTAAATCCGCCCCCTTCATCCACTATGCCTTTCTCGTCTCTTCCATTACGAGTCACAGGCCTACGGACCTGAGCAGCGGCCAATACCAAGGGGACCTAGATCGCTGGAGGGCGGTTGTAGCGTCCATATTCCAGGCGCTGGATTTTTATGGAGATCATCGCGAAAAGGAGGAGGATACCTATGCCGCCGGAAGCCGCGACAACCACGGAAAAAGCCCCCCCAAATATGAGCAATACTGCCGGTGCTCCTGAGCGCAGCGAAGACGAGACAAACAAGCGAAATCACGAATCCCAGAATCGCAATGGCCAACGAGCACTCCCGCTCAAATTTGTCCTGAACCGGATCCCCACCGACTAGTGTTCTCGGAATCTCCCGAATGCAAGCCGCCCAGATAGAAACGCAGAAAAAAGAGAACGCCGGAAACTGCAGGGAAATATCAGGTTCGGGGTTCGAAAAATAGATGATGAAAAGCCATATAAGCACAGGCATCAACGTCAGAAGCACTTCATACGTCGCCCAAACCGATGACCGAGCGATGATGCTTCCATTCGACATTGACGCCTTCCCGCTCCCATTTCCTTCACTCAAAATCTGTCTCCTGCCAATAAATGAATGATAAAAGTCGTCCGCGTACAGGCGGTGACCGCAATGACGGCCCTCGGCTTGGCGGGCGAGTAATGATATCAAATAGGCATCATCCATGATAGAGATTGGAACAACCGATCGGTTCGCCGGTGTGCTGTACTGAAGACGCGATTTAAATGCCCGCCCCTTGGGATAAAGGGGACGGATTTAATTTCTCTATTCAAAACGTCCGCTCTTTCCGCTTGCAGTCCCTTACTTTAAGTAGGCTTATGGGCAGGTAGTTAAAAGGACGAGTACAACTCGGCCTGAATCGCCTTTAATTTTCTAGACGAAACAGAATGACCCCTTTTGGCAGAAAGAAGCCTTCCAGAACGTTGAGCTTTTCGACTGCTTGGAGCCTCACGCACACCCAGGTCTTGTTTCTTGGAAATGCATAATCTATGCAAATTAGCATTTGCCAACCCCCAAATCCCCCGTCATCATCCGCGTTATGCAAAAACGCAACGTTTCAACCGTCTTAAGAGAGCTACTCGACCGCGACCGGATCTCCCCCACGGAGCTTCACCGGCGTACCGGCGTGCCTCAATCCACACTCTCCCGGATTCTCAGCGGCAAGATCGTTGACCCGTCGGATAAACACATCTCGCGCATCGCCGAGTACTTTCGCGTGAGCACCGACCAACTGCGCGGGCGCGTGGCGGTGGGCGCTTTGCGTGACGACGGGCGTGACCCGATGCATTCGGAGCTCAAGGACATAAGCCTGTGGGATGACGACACGCCCGTTAATGATGACGAGGTGTCGATCCCCTTTCTGCGTGAGGTTGAATTGGCTGCTGGATCAGGAAGATTCGTCATCGAGGAAAGCGAGAAGGCCAGCCTGCGTTTCGGCAAGCGCAGCCTTCGGCATAACGGTGTGCAGTTCGATCAGGCCAAGTGTGTGACGGTGCGCGGCAACAGTATGTTGCCGGTGCTGCGCGACGGCGCCACGGTGGGGGTGAATGCGGGCAAGTGTGGTATCGGCGATATTGTTGACGGCGACTTGTACGCCATCAACCACAACGGCCAATTGCGCGTGAAACAGCTCTATCGCTTGCCTTCCGGTATTCGCCTGCGCAGTTTCAACCGCGATGAGCACCCGGACGAGGACTACAGCTTTCAGGATATTCAGGATGAGCAGATCAGCATCCTCGGCCATGTGTTCTGGTGGGGTATGTACGCCCGTTAACCTTCTTGCGTAAGACCAAACCCGCCATGAGCGGGTTTTTTTTCGCCTGTAAAAACCGCCAAACCCTTTGTCCACCGGGCTTAAAATGCATTCATGCATTTCCACGGCAAAAATAAATGCACTGATGCATTGACTGTATATTTATACAGGCATATTCTTTATCTCAAGCCAGCCAACAAGGTCTGGTGGAGGCGGCAAGGATGCTGCCAAGGAAGACAAGGAAGGCAAGCAACATCGGCAAGGACGCCATCGAAGCGATGGCAGGGAAGCCAGGTAACACCGGCAAGGATGCCGACGCTCTTTAGTTGTAACGCTTTGAAAAACAGGCAGCGATGAACCGGCCTTAACGGTTCAGAGGGTTGGCAACTGACCCGGGTGCGCAGCGTAAAGCACCAGAAGCAGTTATCCGGCAGACAGGGATCGTGGTCGGAAAAAACATGGAGACAGGTCCGTACCGCGCCAGTAGCGCCGAAGGACCAGTGCCTTGCCTCACCCTTACGGGGCCTTTTTTGACGGCGTTTTATCGCCACGCCGGGTTGCCAGGCAACCGCGGTCATTTTTCAAAAGGTGCGTAAGGGTGGGGCAGGGCACAGGACATCATTACTGAAAAGCCTGGGCGACCGGGCTTTTTGGAATGCTTACCTATAAATGGATTTACCCAGAACCCGGCACTCTGCCGGTAATGCTCAGCCAGGAGGCGTGACATGACAAACGAGCAGCAAGCGTTGGCGGAAATGCCTGTCTGGCTGGTGATCGCACTGGCCGTGATCGGCGGGGTTTCCGGCGAAATGTGGCGCGCCGACAAAGAGGGCGCCCGCGGGTGGTCGCTGGTCCGGCGTCTGGCCCTGAGGTCCGGGGCGTGCATGGTGTGCGGGGTTTCAGCCCTAATGCTGTGTTACGCCGCCGGTATGTCGATTTGGACCGCCGGCGCCATCGGCTGCCTGACCGCCATGGCGGGTGCCGACGTGGCCATCGGCCTGTATGAGCGGTGGGCGGCCAAGCGCATCGGGGTCAACGAAAGCTCCCGCCCGGACCCGCAGTAACCGTTGCAAGGACGCTACCTAATGACACTTATCGAAAAACCATCCCAACTGCTACAGGCGATTGGCGAGGCGCTGCACCGTGCATTCCCGGACCTGAAGGTCGGCAGTTATCAGGACTTTCAGGGCGCCGTGGAACAAACCGCGGTGTTGATTTCGGTCGAGGGCAATGGCACGGGCACTCGCTCTTGCGAAGGGCGCAAGGCCCACGCCTTGGCGATCTCGCTCAAGGCCATTCTGGCGCCGGGTGCACTGCCATTTGACGCCTGCGACCTGGCCAGCCAACTCATGGACCTGGTGCTGGATAACCGCTGGAACTTGCCGCTGGCGCAGTGCGATTTGCCGATCAATATCGTTGCCGCGCCCTCTATTCAGAGCACCGCAGAAAAGGACTACGACACCTGGACTGTTTCCTTCACCCAAACACTCTATTTGGGGCCGGAGTTACTCAACGATCCCACAGGCCAACCGCTGTTCGCCTGCACTTGGGACGTGTCGAACATCGATGATCCCGGTCAATACAAACCACTGGCGGAGTAGCCCATGTTCGACGCGCTGTTACGCATGCAACTGGGGCCGATTGTCGAGCGCCTGGCAGAGATGGAAGCCCAACTCGAAGACGTGTATCGACGTGCCGAGAGTGTGTGCCGGATTGGCATTTGCCAGGAAGTCGACGCCGCCAGCAACACCTGCAAGGTCAGCCACGGTGAGTTGCTCACGCCGGCGATCCGCTTTTTCAACCCCAGCGCGGGTGCGCAAACCGAAACCCGTATCCCCACCGTGGGCGAGCAGTGCGTGTTGCTCAACTACGGCGGCGGTGAGGGCGGCGCGCAATCGGTGGCGCTGTTCGGCCTCAACAGTGATCGCTTTCCGCCGGTTTCCAGCGTGGCGACGCTCACAAGGCGGCGCCATCAGGACGGCACCCAAAGCGACTACGACGACGCCAGCCATACCTTCAACTGGGTCAACGGCACCACCACGTTCACAGGTTCGCGCGAACAGGTTGAAGCCAGGGTCGGCGCGGCCGGCCTGACGATGAACGCCCAAGGCATCACCCTGCAAGTCGGCGGCACTCTTTTAGTGTTGGATGCGGCTGGCGCGCACTTCAGCGGCCCGGTGGTGGACCACCAGGGCCGAGTCATCAGCCCCCGATAAGGACATCGCATGATCGGAATAGATCGAAACACCGGGGCAGCCGTCGATGACTGGCTGCAGTTCGTGCAGCGCGCCACCCGAGCGCTGACCACACCCGTGGGTACTCGCCAAAAACGCCCGTTGTACGGCTCGATGGTCCCGCAATTGCTCGGCCAAAACCTTGGCGACGACCTGCTGATTCTCGCGCAAAGCCATGCGGCTCAAGCGTTCTATAACGCGCAGAACGGCATCGGCGACTTTCAGCCCCAGGTCATCGTCGCCACCCGCCAGGGCGCAGGCCTGTTGCTGCGGTTTGCCGGCACCTGGAAAAACCGCCAACAAACCTTCGAGGTCGTGACATGAGCATGTTGATCCCCGGCCAGAACCAACTGGCGGAACCGGCCATCATTGCGGTGGATGAGTTCGAACCGTTGCTGGCTGAATTCAAGGCGTTTGTTATCGACTACGTGGCCACCCGAGCGCCGCAAAGCGCGGCCAAACTCAAGGTTAGCCTCGACAATGAAAGCGAGTTGCTGACCCTCGCCCTGGAAGCTTTTTGCGTGCGTTTGCAGACTCACGAACGCAAATACAACGCACGCATCAAGCAGATGCTGGCGTGGTGGGCCACCGGTAGCAACCTGGATGCACGCCTGGCCGATATGGGCCTCGAACGCCAAGTGCTCGACCCCGGCGACCCGGCGGCTTTCCCGCCCGTACCGCCGACGCTTGAAAGCGACGACGACGCCCGCTTGCGTTATTACCTGGCACCGCATGCCCCGGCGGCGGGCTCGCGGATGCAGTATCGCCGAGAGGTGTTCACCCTGGGCGAACGGCCGTCGGTGAACGTGCAGAGCGCCACTCCGGGCGTGGTCACGGTCAGTTACACCTTTGACCCGGACGGCTACGCGGCGCAGGTCAAGGATGGCAATGGGCGTCGAACGGCGCCCGGTGAAGTGATGGTCACCGTGCTCTCCCGCGACGGCGACGGTACGCCATCGGCGGATTTGCTTGACGGTGTTCGTCGCCATTTCGCACGGCCGGATGTGCGGCCCGAGACGGATTTGGTCAGCGTGCAAGCTGCGCAAATCCTGCGCTACAAAATTCGCGTGGTGGCCAGGATCAACGCAGGTCCCGATTCCGGCCTTACTCAAGTCGCCGCGCAGAAACTGCTGCAAGACTACGCAGAGTCGTGTCATCGCCTGGAAGGCCGCGTAGATCCGAGCTGGATCGATTACGCGATCCACAGTGCCGGGGCGGCGCAACTGCAAATCCTTGAACCGCTGGCGCCGATCATCGGCACTGCGTTCCAGGCCCCGTATTGCACGGGCGTCGAGGTGGAGGTGCGCACGCTATGAGTGAGAAAAACACTTTGCTGCCCGCCAACAGTTCGCCGCTAGAGAAGGCGCTGGACCTGGGATTCGGCTATTTGCTTGAGCGGGTGACGCCACCGTTTCCTGCATTGATGGACCCGGCGAACACACGTGATGCATTTTTGCCCTACCTGGCGGTGGATCGTGGCGTCAGCGAATGGAGTACCACGGCGCCTGAAACCGAAAAACGCCTGACGGTGAAACTGGCTTGGCCCACTGCACGTCAGGCCGGCACCCGCCAGGCCCTGGAAAACGCCGCCAAGGGCCTGCAACTGGTGCCCGAGGTGCGCGCCTGGTACGAGCAAGACCCAAAGGGCGTGCCCTATAGCTTTTCCATACGGGCCTACACCGAATTGCCCTACAGCGAAACCATCGACGCGCGGCTCGACCGGCGTTTGGCGGATGCCAAAAGTGAGCGCGACATCGTGTCGATCTCCGTAGGTTTGGGCGTGTCGGGCCGCCACTTCATCGGTGCGCTGACGCTGGGTGGTGAGCTCACCTCAATTTACCCAAGGGTTCTGGCAGGGGCCGAGTCCTCGGGGCGTGTCGTTACGGCGATCGGGCTCTACACCGTCGAAACCACTACCCTTTACCCACAGGAGCACTAAATGGCTGATTACTACACCCTGCTCACCGACGCCGGCATCGCCTATGAAACCGCCTGCAAAGCGGCTGGCGTGCCGGTCAAGCTGACGCAGATTTCCATCGGTGACGGTAACGGCGCCGCTTACAACCCTGACGCCAGTGCCAAGGCGCTCAAACGCGAAGTCTGGCGTGGGCCTCTTAATGCGTTGTTTCAAGATGAAAAAAACCCCAGTTGGTTGATGGCCGAGGTCACGCTGCCTGCGCAGGTTGGCGGGTGGTATGTGCGCGAGGCCGGGTTGTGGACCGACACGGGCATCTTGTACGCCATCGCCAAATATCCGGAGTCTTATAAGCCTGTCTTGGCGGCGTCCGGGACAGGCAAAGAGTTTTACATTCGGGCGATTTTTGAGACCAGTAACGCGTCGATGGTGACGTTGCTGATTGACGATACAGTGGTCAAAGCCACCCGCGCCTGGGTCATCGATTACGTCGCCAAGTCGACCTATAGAAAGTCCGAAGTCGATGCAATGACCGCGCAGGCCACCGAGTCAAATCGTGGTACGGCAAAGGTTGCAACGCAAGTTCAGACCCTTCAGGGGTTGGATGACGCCACCATCATCACGCCTAAAAAGCTGCGCTTAGGGTTTTCTATCTCCTTGGGTGTTAACAGTTACGTGGTCTTTCCAAGTTGGTTGGGTGGTTTGATCCTGCAGATGGGTTACAGCAGCGTCGTAACAACCGAGTCGGTTATTGCTTTCCCTTTAGCTTTTCCAAACCGTTGCCTGTGGGTTTCCGAGTGCGACAACACTGGCGCGAACGGCACTATGAAGACTGTCTGGCAGTTTCGCTCTATTACTGCAACCGGCTTGAATGCGCTGAACATGGGCACGCTTACCAAAGGCTCAAGCACCTTTAACACGACGACCGCGTCAGGTTGTGTCTACTTTGCAATCGGTTACTGAGGTTCAGATGAAGCGTTACTACAGTCAAGAAACGGGATGCACTTACTTGGACGGCCTTCATCAAAGGATGCCCCCGGATGCTGTTTTCCTAACCGAAGAGCTCTATGCAGCGGTTATTCGTGATGCCGGCATCAATACTGTTCGCCGCCATGATGAGCAGGGGTTGCCCTATCTGGTTGACGTCGTGCCCAGTGCTTTCGACCTTGCGCTCGAAGCGCGCAGTTGGCGTGACAATCAACTGACGGCGGTCACCTGGTTGCGCGATCGGCATCGCGATCAACTGGAAATGATGGCGCCTACCACCCTGGACCATGAACAGTACCTGGCCCTGCTGACGTATATGCAGGCGCTGCGCGACTGGCCCCAATCCGCGCAGTTTCCTAACGCTGAACATCAGCCATCAGCACCGCTGTGGCTTGCCGAGCAGGCCGAATAAGCGCCCTGCATTGTCCGGGCAAGTTCTTTAGCCCACTTACGCTTTCACTCAATACCGCGCCAAGCGGTTTTTTTTCGCCTGGAGATCCACACATGTACACCCGCCAAACCTACACCGTCCTCATCCCGTTCCCCATCGGAGGTGGCCATTGGTCCACCGCCGGCCAGGAACTCGAACTGCTCGACGTCGAAGCCTCCGCGCTGCGCACCGCTGGCCGTCTGGAACTGACCAGCGTCCTTAACTCCACCCCCAAGAAGGCTGACTAATCATGGCTGAGGTTTTGAACTTCGAGCACAACGGCATCACCGTGAATGCCACCGAATCTCCCGAGGCCATGGGTGGCCTGGGCGATAACGTGATCGGGCTGGTCGGCACTGCGCCGAATGCGCATGCGTCGATCCCGAAAAACGCGCCGTTTCGCATCAACAGCTTCACCACTCAGGCGCTGCTGGACCCTACCGGCGCTGAAACCGGCACACTGTTTCAGGCTGTTTACCAGATTCTCAAAGTGGTCAAAGTACCGGTTTACGTGGTGATCGTGGAGGAGGGCGCAACCCCGGCCGACACGCTGAACAACGTGATCGGCGGCAACGAGCCGGTCACCGGGCGCAAACTTGGCCTGGCTGCGCTGAGCAGCGTGCCGGAAGACCTGACCATTATTGGTGCGCCGGGCTTCACCGGCACCAAGGCCGTTGCCGGTGAGTTTGCCGCGTTCGGCAAGCGCATCAAGGCGCGTGTGGTGCTGGATGGCAAGGACGCTTCGGTCGCTGACCAAGTGATTTACAGCGGCGAGCTGGGCGGTGCCGACCTCGGCTTCGACCGTTGCCTGCTGGTGCACAACCTGCCGTCGGTGTACTCCAAAGCGGCGAAGAAAAACGTGTTCCTGGCGCCGTCGTCGCTGGCTATCGCTGCACTGGCCAAGGTCAAGCAGTGGGAAAGCCCGGGCAATCAGGTGACGTTCGCCGAGGACGTTTCCCGCGTGGTCGAGTACAACATCCTCGACACCTCCACCGAAGGCGACCTGCTCAACCGCTACGGCGTGAGCTACTACGCGCGCACCATCCTCGGCGGTTTCTCGCTGTTGGGTAACCGCTCGATCACCGGCAAGTTCATCAGCTACGTCGGGCTGGAAGACGCCATCAGCCGCAAGCTGGTCAAGGCCGGCCAGAAAGCCATGGCCAAGAACCTCACCAAGTCCTTCATGGACCAGGAGGTCAAGCGCATCAACGACTGGATGCAAACCCTGGTTGCCGACGAAACCATTCCCGGCGGCAGCGTGTACCTGCACCCGGAACTGAACAGCGTCGAGAAGTACAAGAACGGCACCTGGTTCATCGTCATCGACTACGGCCGCTACGCGCCGAACGAACACATGGTTTATCAACTCAACGCCCGCGATGAAATCATCGAGCAGTTCCTGGAGGACGTTCTCTAATGTTTACCAACCGAATCAGACAGGCCCTTGCGGCCACCCTTCAAGGCCTGCCGTTGTCGGCAACGGTCAATTCGTTCGCACCGCCGAAGATCGACTTCGACATGGAGTCGATGACCGGCGGACGCTTCATCGGCGAAGAAATGGCCAAGAGCGCCAAGGTGCTGAATGCCACCCTGGAGCTGCAAGGTGCAGGGCCGGAAATCATGCTGGCCCTGGGCGTGACCTTGGGTGAGGACATTTTGCTGAACGTGCGCGAAGCCGGTCAGGACCAGGACGGCAAGACGTACTTCACCTACCACACCGTCGGTGGCAAGTTGAAATCCCTGACCGAAACCACGTTGAAAATGGGCGATAAACCGGCCATCACGCTGGAACTCTCCTGCCGCACGTACAGCCGCCTGGAAAACGGCATTCCGGTAATCGACATCGACGTGCGCACCCAGAAGTTCGTGCTCAACGGCGTCGACATCCTCGGTGATGCCCGCCGCGCCGTGCTGATGCCGTAAAGCGCAATGCGCGCCCTGTGGGAGCGGGCTTGCTCGCGATAGCGCCAGGTCAGCCGACACCTGTGCTGATCGACCCACTGCCATCGCGAGCAAGCCCGGCTCCCACAGTGACCGCGCGCGCAGCTTAACGCCGCGCTGCCTTTTAAAACGCTTATCAAGGAATGACCTAATGGCCTGGATGCCACCGCTGCACCGCCTGCTGTCCCCGATCACCGCTGACACCGGCGCGACGATCGAAAAAATCCAACTCAAGCCGCTGTTCTACGCCGCGCAAAAAGACGCGCTGGCCCGCGCCGGTGACGACGAGGACGACCAGTTCTTCGAGCTGGCGAAACTCGCCACCGGCCTGTCAGAAAAAGAGCTCGACCAACTCAAGCGTCCGGACTACGTGAGCATCGCCCAATACGTCCACGAAATGTCGACGCGCCCTGCGTCGTTCTTCCTGGATGAACGCACTGCGGCGAACCACGATCAGCCGGTCCACTTGCTGTTGCCGTTGGCGGCAGCCGGTCGAACCCAGACTGAACTCGCGTTGGAAATGCCCGCCCTGCGCGTGACCAAAGTGATGAAAAAGCTCGCCACCAACAAGGAGCGCGCCGAGTTCATCACCGCGCACTGCACCGGCCTGATGATCCCTGATATCGCCGGCCTGACCGTGCCCGACTGGACGGAACTGCAGGAGCGCATCGACGATTTTTTAAATCAACCGGCGGACTTCTTTCGGAGCGCGACATCGAAGTAATCCTCGATGTGGTACCGCTGATTTATTCGGTCAATGAGGCGGAGATCCTCGACTGGGACGCCGGAAAAGCATTGCGCCGCTACGACATTGCGATCACTCGTCTTGGCGTCAAACAGGAGTAAGCGGGATGCAAGACAAGTATTCGCTCACGTATGCCATGGCCAAGGATGGCCAGCAGGTGTTCGGCAGTGTCGGCGGTGCGATGGACGCCGCCGTCGTCAACGCAGGGGCTTTGGTGCCCGAAACTAGTCGGGCGGCTGCAGCATCATCGGGCGTGGAGTTGGCGCTGGCCAATGCAGGCGTTGAGGTGAATCGCCTCAGCCTGTCCTTGAGCCAATTGCGTGACAGCGTGGATGCGCTGGAAACCTCTTTATTGCCGTTCAAGGCACTGGATGTTCAGCCGTCAAAGACCGCTGAGCAAACCGAGCCCAAGGCTGGCGCTGCATTGACGTCGAGCACGTCAGAGAACCTCAGCCATACCCGCGAATCCCTAAAAGTCGTCACCGCACAGGTGCTCGACCCGGTCGCAGCGCTTCGATCTTCCAACGCCAATCTGTCGCTTGATACGACCACAACGTCGCAAAAGTCGATCAGCGTTCTGCGCGAGGAATCCACTGAAAGCGAAAGTCGCCTTTCCAAAACGCTTGAGCCCGCGCCGATGTTGTTCGAAGGCGCCTGGCTGAAGGCCAAGACCCGGGTGGTGGACGGCGCAAATGACCTCGCCGGCGATTCGCCTGTTGCGGCCAGTGCATTAAAAACGGCAGGCGCCGTGATCATGCCGATGCTTGAAAGTATGGGCGAAACCATCAAGACCCGCGTTACCGATAAAGTGGTCGATGGAACACTCGGTAAGCTGCCGTTCATCGGCAAGCTGTTCAAGGAAGGTGATTCCGAAAAGGGCAACGATAAAGACAGCGATAAAGGCGATGGCAAAGATTGCTGCTGTCCGCCTGCGGCCGAAGCCCCGCGTGGGCGCGAGCGTTTTGGCCCAAGAAACACCGGCAGGAAAACCAACGCAGGCAAGCCGAAACCCGCCCGTTCGCAGGCAGCCGCCAGAACCCCGGCGAAAAAAAACGCTGGCTTTTCCGGGTTGGCCCGCAGTCTGTTTGATCGGGTTGCCAAGCCTTTGAGCAGCTCGCTGGCGGGGTTCACTGGCAACGCTCCCGCTCAGGCTTTACTGCCGCCTGCGGCCGAGCCAACCCGCCGCAAAAGGAATAATGCAGCACGCCAATCGGCGCCAGGCAGAGCGCCGGGGTTGGTCGAAGCGACGGCGCGCAGCGTTGTACCGATGCCGTCCGAAGACCGCGCGAATACTTCGTCCCGCGCCCAGCCAAGCCGCCGCAAGAAGGCTAATGCCGCGCGCCAATCGGCGCCAGGCAGAGCGCCGGGGCTGGTCGAAGCGACGGCGCGCAGCGTTGTACCGATGCCGTCCGAAG
>NZ_VUAZ01000055.1 GCF_009296165.1 Pseudomonas kitaguniensis
TTGGGATGCAGTCCAATGTGATAGCAAGCCTCTCCAGATAGGAATGCATTGCAAATGTGGGAGGGGGCTTGCTCCCGATGGGGCCATCAGCTTCGCAGCGTAATCACCGGCCAGCCACGCTTTTCAGCTTCGGCACGCAAACTTGGGTCCGGGTCCACGGCCACCGGGTGGGTCACTTGCTCCAATAGCGGCAAATCATTCATCGAGTCGCTATAGAAGTAGCTGTCTTGCAAACTGTACCCGGTCTCTTCCAGCCAACGATTCAAACGCGTCACCTTGCCTTCACGAAAGCACGGCACATCGGTGCTGCGCCCGGTGTAGCGGCCGTTTTCCATCTCGCATTCGGTGGCGATCAGGGTTTCAACCCCCAGCCGCGCGGCAATCGGTGCGGTGACGAAACGGTTGGTGGCCGTGATGATCACCAGCTTGTCGCCCGCCGCGCGGTGCTTGGCCAGCAGTTCGACGGCCCGCGGCAGCATCAGCGGTTCAACACAGTCGCGCATGAAGTCGCGGTGCCATTCGTCCAGTTGGGCCATGTCGGTGCGGCCGAGAATCTCCAGGCTGAAGTTCAAATAGGCGGCGTTATCCAGCCTGCCGGCCAGGTAATCCTGGTAAAAGGCGTCGTTGCGAGCCTTATAGGCCACCGGGTCGAGAATCCCGCGTTCACACAGGTAATCGCCCCAGGCGTGGTCGCTGTCACCGCCCAGAAGGGTGTTGTCCAAGTCGAATAAAGCCAGGCGCATTGCAGTTACTCGCTGAAAAGTCTGTAAAAAGGCGTCCAGAATACGGTCTTTTCACAAGAGTGCACATAAGGTAAGAAGCCTCGTTGCCGCTTGATGAACCTTTGTGGAACAATGCGACAACATGCGTTTGCGAGGTTGTTGCCGTGATCGACCCCGATGGTTTCCGTCCTAATGTCGGGATTATTCTTACGAATGATGCCGGACAGGTGCTATGGGCTCGCCGAATCAACCAAGATGCCTGGCAGTTTCCTCAAGGCGGAATCAACCCCGACGAAACCCCTGAAGACGCCTTGTACCGTGAGTTGAACGAAGAAGTCGGCCTTGAGCGCGAAGATGTGCAAATTTTGGCCTGTACGCGCGGCTGGTTGCGCTATCGTTTGCCGCAACGTCTGGTGCGTACCCACAGCCAACCGCTGTGCATCGGCCAGAAGCAAAAATGGTTTCTCCTGCGCCTGATCTCGAACGAGCAGCGGGTGCGGATGGATTTGACCGGTAAACCGGAGTTCGATGGCTGGCGTTGGGTCAGCTATTGGTACCCGTTGGGCCAGGTGGTGACATTCAAGCGCGAAGTGTATCGTCGCGCGCTCAAAGAGCTTGCCCCGCGCCTTTTATCGCGCGACTGACGACGGAGTTCGACCCCGAGCCATGCTCAATACGCTGCGCAAGATCGTCCAGGAAGTTAACTCCGCCAAGGATCTCAAGGCGGCGTTGGGGATTATTGTATTGCGCGTCAAGGAAGCCATGGGCAGCCAGGTCTGCTCGGTTTACCTGCTGGACCCCGAGACCAACCGTTTTGTGCTGATGGCCACCGAAGGCCTGAACAAGCGCTCCATCGGCAAGGTCAGCATGGCGCCCAATGAAGGTCTGGTCGGCTTGGTGGGGACGCGTGAAGAACCCCTGAACCTTGAGCACGCGGCCGATCACCCGCGTTACCGCTACTTTGCCGAAACCGGCGAAGAGCGCTACGCCTCGTTCCTTGGCGCGCCGATCATTCACCACCGCCGCGTCGTCGGCGTGTTGGTCATCCAGCAAAAAGAGCGTCGCCAGTTCGATGAAGGTGAAGAAGCCTTCCTCGTGACCATGAGCGCGCAGCTCGCCGGGGTTATTGCCCACGCCGAAGCGACCGGCTCGATTCGCGGCCTTGGGCGTCAGGGCAAGGGTATTCAGGAAGCCAAGTTCGTCGGTGTGCCGGGCTCGCCAGGTGCTGCGGTCGGTAAAGCAGTGGTGATGCTGCCACCGGCCGACCTGGACGTGGTGCCGGACAAAAGCGTCGACGACATCGACGCTGAAATCAAACTGTTCAAGACTGCCCTTGAAGGCGTGCGCGCCGACATGCGCAACCTGTCGACCAAGCTGGCGACGCAACTGCGCCCTGAAGAGCGCGCGCTGTTCGACGTGTACCAGATGATGCTTGACGACGCGTCCTTGGGCAACGAAGTCAAAACCGTCATCAAAACCGGCCAGTGGGCCCAGGGCGCGTTGCGCCAAGTGGTGACTGATCACGTTAACCGTTTCGAAATGATGGACGACGCCTACCTGCGCGAGCGCGCCTCGGACGTGCGCGATCTCGGTCGCCGTCTGCTGGCCTACCTGCAGGAAGACCGCACCACCAACCTGGTGTACCCCGACAACACCATTCTGATCAGTGAAGAACTGACCGCCACGATGCTCGGCGAAGTGCCGGAAGGCAAACTGGTGGGCCTGGTTTCGGTACTTGGTTCGGGCAACTCCCACGTCGCGATCCTGGCGCGCGCCATGGGCATTCCGACGGTGATGGGTTTGGTCGACCTGCCGTATTCCAAGGTCGACGGCATCGACATGATCGTCGATGGCCATCGTGGCGAAGTGTTCACCAACCCCAGCGAGTTGCTGCGCAAGCAATACGCCGAGGTGGTCGAAGAAGAGAAACAACTGGCGCTGGGCCTCGACTCGTTGCGCGAACTGCCGTGCGTGACCCTCGATGGCCACCGCGTGCCGCTGCTGGTGAACACCGGCCTGCTCGCCGATGTAGCCCGCGCGCAGCAACGTGGCGCCGAAGGGGTTGGGCTGTACCGCACCGAAGTGCCGTTTATGATCAACCAGCGCTTCCCGAGCGAGAAAGAGCAGTTGGCGATTTATCGCGAGCAACTGTCGGCCTTCCACCCATTGCCGGTGACCATGCGCAGCCTCGACATCGGCGGCGACAAGTCCCTGTCGTATTTCCCGATCAAGGAAGACAACCCCTTCCTTGGCTGGCGCGGCATTCGCGTGACGCTTGATCACCCTGAAATCTTTCTGGTGCAGACCCGCGCCATGCTCAAGGCCAGCGAAGGCCTGAACAACCTGCGCATCCTGCTGCCGATGATCTCCGGCACACATGAGCTGGAAGAAGCCTTGCACCTGATCCACCGGGCGTGGGGCGAAGTGCGCGACGAAGGCGCCGACGTACCGATGCCGCCTATTGGCGTGATGATCGAAATTCCGGCGGCGGTGTATCAGGCCAAAGAGTTGGCGCGGCAAGTGGACTTCCTGTCGGTCGGCTCCAACGACTTGACCCAGTACCTGTTGGCGGTGGACCGTAACAACCCGCGGGTTGCCGACCTCTACGACTACCTGCACCCAGCGGTGCTGCAAGCCCTGCAACACGTGGTGCGCGACGCGCATGCCGAAGGCAAACCGGTGAGCATTTGCGGTGAAATGGCCGGCGACCCGGCGGCGGCTGTGCTGTTGATGGCGATGGGTTTTGACAGCTTGTCGATGAACGCCACCAACTTGCCGAAAGTGAAGTGGATGCTGCGTCAGGTTGAGCTGAGCATGGCCAAGGATTTGCTCGCCCAATTGATGACCATCGACAACCCGCAAGTTATCCACAGCTCACTGCAACTGGCGCTGAAGAACCTCGGGCTCACGCGGATGATCAACCCGGTCTCCGCAAAAAGCCTCTAGAGCCCCCTCCCACATGGTTTTGTGGTGTGCCCACTCCCGCTAGAGGTTGAGTGCTACCTCACCCAGCCGCCCGCCGTGCGGGCCAAAACTGCGTTCGAGCATTTGCCGCGTGCCATCGGCATTCACGATCAACGCCGTGCTCGCCCGCGTCCCATAACTGGGGCTGGCGATAAACACGCTGGATAACAGACTCTCGGTCGCCAACCCCACGCCGGTATCCGGCAGCTCTGCAAACGGTGCGGTGTGCGGGTCGCTCAGCAGTGCCAGCAAGGCTTGCGGCTGTGGGTTTTCCAGCAGTTCATTCAATGCCGCCTTGGCCTTTAGCAACTTTGGCCACGGCGTATCCAGCCCGGCATTGGACAACCCATAAACCCCGGGCTCCAGGCGCACAGGCTCGGGCTGATTGGCGTTGTAATGCCACAGCTCATCCGGCGTGCCAACCAGCAGGTTAAACCCGGCATATTCAATCGAACGGCCGTTAACGTCGGCTAAATACTCGCCTATCGGTTGCAAACCGCTGAGAAAACGCGCCACCAGCTCCCCGCGAGACTTGCGTGCCGGCGGCTGGTGCGGGTCACGAATATTCGTCAGCGCAGCAAAACGCCCCGCGGCGTTTACCCCCAACCAAGTACCGCCCGCTTCCTGGTCCCGACCCGCGTAAACCTCGGGCACATCCGGCCACTGGGCCAGCGGCAGGCTAGGGCGGGCGTAGAATTCATCACGGTTGGCCGCAACGATCAGCGGTTGGGCATGGCCCGGCCGCCAGGCGAAAACAATCAGGCACATCAGGCGATCCCTTTTGTGTTTTTGCTCACTCTACCCACACCGGCGCAGGCGTTCCATCGTATCCAGTTGGGCCGCATGCCTTCCATCCGTTAACATGCCGGTCTTGGTTTAGGGGCCTCCATGGAATTTCTCCTGTATTTGCTGCTCGGTGCGTGTGCAGGCGTACTCGCCGGGCTGTTTGGCGTGGGCGGCGGGATTATCATCGTGCCGGTGCTGGTGTTCAGTTTTACCGTGCAGGGTTTCGACCCGCAGGTGCTGACTCACTTGGCCGTTGGCACGTCGCTGGCGTCGATTATTTTTACCTCGGTGAATGCCGTGCGTGAGCATCACCGGCGTGGCGCGGTGCGTTGGCCGATCTTTGTGTGGATGACCGTGGGCATCCTGATCGGCGCAGGTTTTGGCGCGCTGACCGCCGAGGCGATTTCCGGCCCGAATTTGCAGAAGATTATCGGCGTGTTCGCCCTGCTGGTCGCCGTGCAACTGGCGCTTGAGGCCAAGCCCAAGGCTAGCCGAACGGTGCCGGGCAAGCTCGGCCTGACACTGGCAGGCACGCTGATCGGCTGGGCCTCGGCGATTTTCGGGATAGGCGGCGGCTCGCTGACCGTGCCGTTTTTAACCTGGCGCAGTGTGCCGATGCAGCAGGCTGTGGCAACTTCATCGGCGTGCGGTCTGCCGATTGCCTTGGCGAGTGCATTAAGTTTCATGATTCTGGGCTGGCATGAGCCGCTGTTGCCCGCTCATAGTCTAGGGTTCGTGTATTTGCCGGCGCTGTTGGGCATTGCCCTGACCAGCATGCTGTTTGCGCGTTTTGGCGCGCGCCTGGCGCACCGCTTGTCGCCGCGTTTATTGAAGCGGTTGTTCGCCGCTTTACTGTTTTGCGTCGGTTTGAATTTTTTGCTGTAACGAAGGCTTAATCGCGCACCGGCATGGTCCGCGCGCCATGACTAATGATTTAACGAGGAGTCGCAATGCTGCCTTACCCGCAGATCGATCCGGTGGCCTTGGCCATCGGTCCGCTGAAAATCCACTGGTACGGGTTGATGTACCTGATCGGCATCGGCGGTGCCTGGTTCCTGGCGTCGCGGCGCCTGAACCGTTTCGACCCGACCTGGACCAAAGAAAAGCTCTCCGACCTGATTTTTTGGCTGTCGATGGGCGTGATCGTCGGCGGGCGCCTGGGGTATGTGCTGTTTTACGACCTGAGCGCCTACATCGCCAACCCGACGCTGATTTTCGAGGTGTGGAAGGGCGGCATGGCGTTCCACGGTGGTTTTATTGGCGTGATGATCGCCGCGTGGTGGTTCGGCCGTCGCAACGGCAAGTCATTCTTCCAGTTGATGGACTTCGTTGCGCCGATGGTGCCGATCGGCCTGGGCGCCGGGCGCATCGGTAACTTTATCAACGCCGAGTTGTGGGGCAAACCGACCGACGTGCCGTGGGCCATGGTGTTCCCGCCGTTCAGCGACCCGGCGCAATTGCCGCGTCACCCGTCGCAGCTCTACCAGTTCGCGTTGGAAGGTGTGGCGCTGTTCCTCATCTTGTACATCTTCTCGCGCAAGCCACGCCCAACCATGGCCGTGTCTGGCATGTTCGCGTTGTTCTACGGGATCTTCCGCTTTATCGTCGAGTTCGTGCGCGTACCGGATGCGCAGTTGGGCTACCTGGCGTGGGGCTGGTTGACCATGGGGCAGGTCCTCAGCTTGCCGATGATTTTGGCCGGTCTTGGCCTGCTGTGGTGGGCGTACAACCGCCCACAACCGATCAAGAACGCGGTGCTTTAAATTCGAATGCCGGGGTGTTTACGTGAAGCGCCCCGGCTTCACCGATACGGGTAATCACATGAAGCAATATCTCGAACTGTTGAACGACGTCGTGACCAATGGCTTGACCAAGGGCGACCGCACGGGCACCGGCACCAAAGCCGTCTTTGCCCGTCAGTATCGGCATAACCTGGCCGACGGCTTCCCGCTGCTGACCACCAAGAAGCTTCACTTCAAAAGCATCGCCAATGAACTGATCTGGATGTTGAGCGGCAACACCAACATCAAGTGGCTGAACGAAAACGGTGTGAAAATCTGGGACGAGTGGGCCACCGAAGACGGCGACCTCGGCCCGGTGTATGGCGAGCAGTGGACCGCCTGGCCGACCAAAGACGGCGGCAAGATCAACCAGATCGACTACATGGTCGACACGTTGAAGAACAACCCCAACAGCCGCCGCATCCTGTTTCACGGCTGGAACGTTGAGTACCTGCCGGACGAAACCAAAAGCCCGCAGGAAAACGCGCGCAACGGCAAGCAAGCGCTGCCGCCGTGTCACCTGCTGTATCAGGCATTTGTGCATGACGGTCATCTGTCGATGCAGTTGTACATCCGCAGCTCCGACGTGTTCCTTTTATCGGACGTAGGAAAAAGCGCACAGTACGCCTTCCTCGCCTAAAAAAATTTACCCTTCATGCGACTTTATCTTGACCTTGACAAGCTGCACATTCTGCATAGGATGGGCGGCCTTCAAAAAGGGGTTGTCGGTGAAGGTTGTAACCAAAGAAAAGCAGATGCTAGACCTGGGTGGGTCGATGCTCAACGAAGATGGGCCCACGGTGGCAGACCGTGTTTCTGTTACGGCGGTGGGGCTGTTCGATTCAGAAGAGAGGCTAGTCCCGCTTGTAAGCGAGTACCTGACCTTCGCAGTTCGCAGCGCCGAGTTAGCGGCCCTGTCAGCCGAGACGTACGGGCGTAACATTGGTTACATGCTCGAACACCTGAAAGGCACGCCAACTTTCAGAACCTCCTCTTATGACGAAATTCTTCTTGCCGTAACTAAACATGGTATTCAACGGTACTTTACCCACCTGCGTGAAGTGGATGGTTTGACCTCAACGACCATCCGTAACAGGGATGCTTGTTATATGGCCCTGTTCAATGACTTCCTGTGCGTCGGCGGGAAGCACAGGGGCCAATTACGTGAAGACAATCCTTATGCCGGTGGTTTTCTCTCTCCTGCTCCAAAGAAGGATTTGGTTTATCCCTGTTCATTACAGGAACTCAAAGCGCTTATTGAGTCTGCGAGCAGCGAGAGAGAACGCTGCCTGATCCAAGCTATCTTTGATGTGGGTCTGCGTCGAAGTGAAGTTGGCAGGGTCACTCTGGGTGCCGTGAATAGGGCTTTGGGGTTTGCTCAAGCTAACTTTGTTGCGGATGAAGATCTTGATTGGGTGCATCCTGATTACTGTCCTCTTTACATTGACGGCAGTAAAGCACGTGGAAATGAGTTTAAGCCACGATACTCAATCGTGAGCCGGGCTGTGCTCGAACGCATCAAGCGTTATCACGCGTCTCCCCTATTTAAGAAGCACGCTCGCCGTTATGAGACCGCCGATGTAACTCCGTGCTTTTTCAATTCAGAGGGACAGCCGTTTAACCCAGACGCTGTCAGCAAGCTACTTGAGCGGCTCTCTAAGCGTGCAGTAAAGAGCAAGCGACTTGAGCGTATGGTTTCGCCGCATAAGCTCCGCCATGGTCACGCATATGCCATTTTGACTAGCCCGGACTTTGGTGATGACTATCTCAACAAACTCCTGATGGCCCAGAAGTCGCTCGGCCACGAAGACACATCCACTACAGGAATTTATACCAAGTTGCCACAGGACATCTTTCATCTGGTTTGCCCGAACACGGGCGAGGTTTCGACCAAGGCAAAAGGCATGGCGGATCTTGCTGTTCAGACGACGCTGAAAATCAGGTTGGGAGATAAGAAATGAATTTTTCAGAGCACGCATTTGAAAGTGCCAAAATCTTCAGGTGGCTTAGAGAACTGGAAGAAAACCCACTCCAATACTACCACGTTGAGCTTAGCGAAAATTCTAGTGGTGCTTATGCGCCATTGATGCTGAGCGACTCGTATGTTGCGAGTAAGGATCTCGACCCATCAATCAAGATGTTCGAGCTTGCAGAGCAGAAGCTCATCCTGAATATGCTTATTGACGGCGTCATTCACCAGGGGGAAACCGCTGCTGGCTGTAACTGGCGTTTGAAGCTTTTGGGCTGGTATAAATCGCTCTCTCAGGAAGAGAAACGCGCGCTCCCGATTTTTGGCAACAAGCTAAAGCTCTCCAAGTCAGTTGTGCCGGCTTCTGCACTGGAGGCGATCAAGCACGGCTACAGCAGGCATGAAAGTGTTCGGCTCGCCTATCAGGAGATCAACCTTGATCTTCAGTCTCTCGGGGTCACCTCTGCGGACTACATGACCGTTAAGGAGCGGATTGAGTCGAAGGAGGAGTTTGTGCCGCAGGAGAATGCTCTTGTGGATTTCAAACGACTTCAGAGGCTTGATTTCGCCACCTTGGATGAGCTCGAAAAATCATCAGCAGATAGGCCATTCAACGACCTGAAGCATGCGTTCGCGACCGCTTCGCTCGGTACGACCAGCGACTCTGGAGCTGGCAACTACCTTGAGGGTTTCAAATGGTTAACCAGATTCCTTACGGGGCGCGGCTCCAACGGCATGGAACCGCTTATTGAAGTTCTCGATCCATTTATTCTCCCTATGTTTCGCTCGTATCTTGAGCGCCACATTGTCGAGGGTGACCTATCTCCGGTTGCCGCAACGACCTTGGTGAGTGCCGTCCGGAAAACTTTGACTACCGTCAAGAATATCAAAGGGTACACAGGATCAGATTTCATCAACTGTCAGGGATTTGATGCTGATCGTGTCACTGATCAGTACCGCCCCTACTCGAGCGCCGAGCGTGTACGTATTTCTACGAGCGTGGACGAGGATATCCTGCACTACAACACCCTTGCACAGCCTTACCAGAGGAGCGGCATTGGTAGGGATCCTCTCAACGAGAAAGGGAGCTTCAAACCAGGCTTTAAAACCCTTGATAATGCACGTTGGATTTTTGAGAACAAACTGGGATGTTCTCACGTTGGTCACGATCAAAAGGGCAGTGAGGATCCATACATCAGGGCGTTCCTCAGCATCGTAAGACGTTCAGACACCGGGCTGCGGGAAATTGTAGAGGGTTGGGGCACTCACTATCTGGTGGACGCTCAGGTGATCACTCCTTATGCGATCAAGCTGGCTCAAGTGACCGGGCTGAACGCTGACTCAATTAAGCTGCTTGATGTGGATGACTTTGAGCCTAAGCATCCGCTCACTGGGCGTCCTTGCCTCCGGTACTGGAAAGAGCGTTCTGACGGCGAAAAGCTGATGCATCTCGATATTTTCGAAGCTGACATCACCTGGCTCACCACGTCTCAATCGTACGCTGTCGCTCAGATCTTCGAGGACGTCAAGGCACTGACGGCCAAAATCCGCGTATCTGCACCCCCAGTTATGCGAGATAAGCTATTCATTTGGCAATCCACTGCTCGGAAACGCTTCATGGAGATCAAGTCCTTTGCCACTGGGAAGGACGGTGCCTTAGGGGTTGCCTTTGCTGCTTACGGTAAGCGTAAAGGCTTCTTAGACAGCAATGGCCAGCCGTTGAGTCTCACTCCCGCCAGGTTGCGCCCCAGCTTCGTCAGCGAGCTTGTGGAGCGTGACGTCCCCGTCCGTGAGATCCAGTTGATTTTGGGGCACAAGCATATCGACACGACGCTGGCCTACTTGGATCGTATGGACTTCAACCATATCGCACGCTCCAAGCTGGATGTGGCTCTCAGGGAGCTTCATGAGTCGGCAGCGGAATTGGCTGACAATCGCGCTAACGGCGAGGCTGAAGCCAACCTCATCGATGTCGTTAATCTCGACGGGCCGCAGGTTGTCTTCAAGACTCCGCTGGCGAGCTGCCGTAACATTTTCAACCCACCTGACTTCATCAAGAAGCTGAGTTCTTATGTGCCCGGCAGCCCTTGTGCGTTGTACAACATGTGCTTGGGATGCGAGAACGTTTTGCTCACCGCGTCGAACCTGCCAGAGCTGTTCGCGATGGAGCGGGACTACCTCACGCTCAAGGAGGCTTCTCGCATCATGGATACGCCGTATGGACGCGTGGTACGCGAGAACCTGGCGCTGCTGGATGGCATTCTGCATTCCAAATCTGATTTCACACCTCAGGAGTTGGACGAGGGCCGTCGTCTCTCCGAGTTCGTGGATACGACTGTGCTGGTGGATGGGGTGGCGATGTGATGATGGAGCAGATTAATTTTTCTACCCTTTTGACCTTCTCAAGATTTCGCTCGAGCCTGTCGCTGTTGCAGGGCCAAGCTTCGGTTCTTGAAGCGGAGAGCGAACAGCAGGAGGCCTTGGCTTTTCTGGCCTATCTCAACACACTACAAGTGTCTCAGATCTCTGCATTCTTGGACGGGGTCTGGGACTTCAATGCGGATTATCCGAACGCCTCGCGCTACATTCGCGGAGCCAAGCTTCGCATCGATTTCACGAAGTACCCCAACATTCCAGAGCTCGCGATTCTCGAGCTCAAAGCCGCATTCATGATCATTCTCAAGGCTCTGAGCGGGATCCCAGCGGACGGGAAATCCACCCGAGTCAGCAAGAAGCCGCTCAAGCCCAATACTCTGATCAGTGACTATGAGTGCGGGCTTCGGTTTTTGGATAAGGTTTATTCCGTCGCGGCCATTGAGCTTGGAAAGGAGCACGTGGATCGTGAGCTGATCTCAATCCAATGCTTGCCTGCACATTTCTATGCCACAGCTGCCGAAGATTTTGACTACGTATACGATGAACATACTGAGAAGCTTTTCAAGCTACTTAAGTCAGGCTACCTGCAAACGAACGTGTTCGGTGCGAGCCTGCCATTTGTCGACTTTTCCAAGCTGAAATGGAAAGTTTTGGGTGGTAAAAAAAGGCCTGAGAAGGATGCGGAACAGAAATCGCAATTACTACCGAACAACGTCTTTGAGATTTCGTCCCAGATGGCCTCGCTGTCCATTGTTGATTTTCTGGATGCTATGGGAGAGGACGTAGTTGATGCTGCTAGCCTCAAGCGCCGTAACGCTAAGGAATACTTCCCTTCGCAGCAGAACGGGTTGAATCCGCTCAAGTTCAACTTGTATGTATACAAGCGTCTTGCTAATAAAGGCTTCTCGAAGGATGAGGTTGCTAAGGTTCTGGGCAGCGATGTCATGAACTCCAGCCGACTTTTTTCTGTGATAGCTCCCTACGCTGTTAAGCAATATGAAAAAGATACAGGCTCAGCTCTTGATGATCAGTTCAGGCTCTACCTGAACTTTGTTAACTACTCGTGCCTTTACATTATCGGTCAATACACCGGGATGCGTCCTTCGGAATATGCTGAACTGCTCGCTAGCTCCAGTCTCCGACCTGATGGCCGTTACTGGGTTTTGTCGAGTAATGTGAGTAAACATCAAGACAACCTTGTTGAGTTGTTTGATGATTTCTGGCTGGCTATTCCGATTGTGCGTGATGCTGTACGGGTATGCCAGTTGATCAGCAAATACAAGAACAATGATCACATATTTTCAAATGTGGATACCGTCGCATTTGGGGAGCGTGGAAAGCCGTTCTCTTCCCACGGCACGAAGCTTACGCTGGATAAGTTTTTCGAGCGTATCTTGCCGCCAGAGACCTTTGCTGACCTCGACTTCAACGCCTACATGATGCGCCACACTCTGGCCTACCAGCTGTATCGTGCTGACTTGGGGCTGCCGTTCATCTCTCACCAGCTTAAGCACTTTGGTGAGATTGTGGGTGTGGGACATTCTGACCGTGGGTTTAGCAAGACCACCCTGCTTTATGGCGAGATTGCAGACAGGATTTCAAAGGGTGGCGGTGCCCGAAAGGCGAAAGGGAGGTCGCTTCGTCAGGATGCGGAGCTTGAGAGCATTCATCAGCGTTTTGACCCTGATGGCAGCTACGCTGGTGTGAATGCTGAGGCCCACAAGGAAAATCTCAGGAAGGTGTTCAGGGGTTACATGGCCTCTGGGCACACAGAGGACGATATCTTTGAGGCCATGCTTGGTCAGCACATTGCGGTCATCAATGTGGGCTCCGGCTTCTGCTATGGTGGAGGCGTGGACGAATTCGACAGTTCCCTGCCCTGTATTGGAGGGCTTCGGTGTAACCCCAACCAGTGTAAGAATGCCGTCGTCAGCAAGGCCAATGCGCCGGCTTGGCGAGACGTGTATTACCAGAACAAAGCGATGCTTGGGAATCCCGAGTACGCTCATACGCACGCGCAGAACAAAGCTGCGATGGAGGAAGCTTATGGCGTCCTTCAGCTTCTGGAAGAGGAACTCTGAGATGGGTGATCCACGTGCGTTCGACCAGAAGAACAAGGAAGATTTTGATCAATATACAGAGTTGTTGGCTCAGGCACTTCTTGATATTGGTGCGAACGATTCTTTGAAGGCAACTGTTGCCGAACTTAGCCGTATCACTGGTATGCATCGAAATACTATCCGGCAACGTGTTTGGCCTTTAGAGCGCCTTGAGACTATCAAGGAAAATCGCCGTATTGAGGTTTTGCGCAAGAGGGTTTCGAATAAGAAGCCGGTTGATCCTATGGTGGTTTTAACTGAAAAGTTAGAGTCGGCTCGGATTGAAGTGCTTCATTGGTTTACTGAGGCTAAGGTCGCCCACGATATTGCTCAGACCAACGAAAATAAATATCAAGGTATGGTAAGTTCGAGAGATACCTATAAAAGCCTTTTGACAGATGCCAATAAACGTCTCTTGGACTCTCAGCGAGACATTGATAAACTCAAGCAGGTAATCAGCATCCTGGAAGCTGCCCAGGTGGAGAAAAATGCATGAAAAGCTATCTGGATCTACTGGGTGATGTACTTGAAAACGGCGCTCAGAAAGGCGACCGTACTGGCACTGGTACAATAAGTGTGTTCGGCAGGCAGTTCCGCCATGATCTGTCGAAAGGCTTTCCTTTGCTCACAACAAAGAAGTTGCATTTTAAAAGTATTGTTAATGAGCTTGTTTGGTTTCTAGGCGGCGATACTAACGTTAAGTGGCTTAATGAGAATGGCGTAAAAATCTGGAATGAGTGGGCTACTGAAGAAGGTGACCTTGGGCCTGTGTACGGTAAGCAGTGGACTGCCTGGCCAACCAAGGATGGCGGCACAATCAACCAGATTGACTACGTCGTTAACGCGCTGAAGACCAATCCCAACAGCCGGCGAATCCTGTTCCATGGTTGGAACGTAGAGTATCTGCCGGACGAGAAGGTAAGCCCTCAGGAAAATGCCCGGCAAGGCAAGATGGCGCTGCCCCCGTGCCACCTGCTGTACCAGTTCTACGTCGTGGACAACAAGCTGTCAGCGCACCTGTTCATTCGTTCGTCAGACAGCTTCTTGGGGCTGCCATACAACACGGCGTCCCTGGCGTGCCTGACTCACATGCTTGCTCAGCAGTGTGATCTCGACGTTGGTGAGATCGTGATCTCGCTCAGCGATGTCCACATCTACTCCAATCACATGGAGCAGGTGAAGACTCAAATCGCTCGTGAGCCCCGTCAGTTGCCTGAGCTGAAGCTGCTTCGTAAGCCTGCATCCATCTACGACTACAAGTTCGAAGACTTCGAGGTCGTGGGCTACGATCCGCACCCGCATATCGCGGCGCCTGTATCGATTTGATCGTCAGCGGCATCAAATGACAAGACCGGCCTCAGGGCCGGTTTTTTCTTTTCTGTGCATGAGGAAATGAGGTACGACGTCCAAGCCCTGATCATGTTTTCTGAGGTTGATGATCCTGGGCTTTCAGTAAGGGTGTGCCCCTGCGGGTAGCGGCTGTCGTGTACCAAGCCCTGGCGCTGCCATGTCTCGGCCCTTCGGGCTTCCATCCTCACGCCTCTGGCCCTGCGGGCCGGCGCGCTCCGCTTGCTTGGGGGGGGGGCGTCTCCAGCCGACAGTTTGCTGTGAGTCAGTGGTTCTCGATATCAGTGGTTGTTCAGATGCCATCGTTTCGAGCAGGGATGCTTTGGGTGATAGCCTACCGGGGTGCCTTACCATTCACGTCATCGGAGCATCCCTTGATCAACCTCCATCGCTTAATCTCCAGGTTGTTTCCCGACCGCCGTCCCGACTGGGAACAGAAGCGTGAGCGCGAATTCATCCTGGCAGCGAACGGCTTAAAAACCTTCAGGGTGACACCAGAGGGGGGAATGTTTATCGACCCTGAAGAGCTCCGTGAGCAAATTGTCGCAGCACGTGAGCAGTTGAAGCACCTTGTCCACGCCCCAGGGACGCATAGTGGGCCGTACCAAGCCGTTGCAGCAGTCGAGGTGGCTCAGGAGGCTGATCCGTCTGCTGAGGGGCTGCATGACTGTATTGAGGTGGTGGCTTGGCGTCGGCTTCCTAGTGGGTCTGCTGTGCGCTACACGTGCCTCCAAGGCATGAGTTCAGGTCGATTCGCTGTAGCTGCGGCCAGTTTTTTTTCGAGAGCCTTAGAGAGCCTTCCGACTTGGGTCGACGGCAATACCCACAGGCAAGTCGCTTACGCCCTTCGGGGCAGTGAACTCCACTGGTACGCTACTATGAATGAGGCCATGGATGCTTGGGATGCAGAGCTTTGATGTCTGTTAAGGTTGCGTTCCCTGAGCCTCACAAGACCGACGTTCTCGAAGCCCTCTCTGGTGGGATAATGACCGTGCGCATTTAGCTAGGTGCTGGCTGCGCGAGCATCGGGCATAGCTCATCAATTATTGGGAAATTGCACTCCACCTGACCACCCGTTTGCGTTGCACTTGCCCGCTCATTTGCATTCGACTTGACCTGTTGTTTGCATCGGATTCGACCAGCACTCTGAGTAGCCCTCACTGGCAATTGACCACACTCCATCGCACTGCACGTTACAATCAGGATTATTTCGCTCATGGACGATTTAGATGGATGAGACCCAAAAAGAGATCGAACGATTGAAGAACATGGTCGACACGGCCCGACAGGAGATCGAACTGGCGGTTATGTTCCATGAGACGTGGCGACCTGCGGCATATGACACCGGCCTTCATGATCGTATCGGCACTTCCTATGCGGCACATGCCTTTCAGATCATTCGGTTGTCTCTACGGCGCGAGTTACTACTCGCACTGACACGCGTATGGGATACCAATCAAAAGGCTGTGAGGATGAGCCTGATCGCGGATCGTCTGCGAGACAAAAAATTCTTTGAAGCCTTGGTTCAGTTCCGGGCGCGGAGCCTAGGCCTGAGCTCCCAGTTTGCCCCCGAAGCGGTGAAGAAGTCACTCAAGCCGAAACGCGATCAGATTCTGACGTTGATCCAAAAATACAGCGAGAATGGCGCAGCCTTCGAAGTTCTGAAGAAGCTAAAGACTTTACGGCACCAGCATCTGGCACACCGTCAACTGCCGATGTCCCCGGTAGCAGTAGCAGGATCGGATACCCCGACACAGCTAGGCGGTGATGGTGCGCCGCCTGTTTGGGCGAGCGATGACGAAATTGAGGCGTTCTATCAAGACAACCTCGAAATCATGAGCCTACTGTTGAGTTTGGTTCAAGGTCTGGCCTTTGACTTATCCGAAGCCACAGACGTCTACAAGCATCACGCGAAATACTTCTGGGCGTCTGCACGTGGTGAGCGCACGGAGGGGCATCCCGATTATCGTCCGCCGGCTTTAGATTCCTGATAAGAGGTATGGCGGGATTCAGCGATTGCAGTTTGATTACAAGGCGCTTAGCTCTCTGGTTGGTATTTCATCCAACCGCCATCAAAAAAAATAAAAGCACTCACCTAAGCAAGGCGCTATCCATAAATACCCTTACGCATAATTTCAGCTACATTGCCGATTTGGTTTAAAAGCTCCTTTGCCTCATCTTTTGCGAGCCCGTGTATGTAGTGCTGGAGTCGCTCGACCTCAGAAACTGCTCCTGCATAGTCCTTACAAAGCGCGAGTATTTCTGCGTACTGCCCCCTGACCTGAACCATCTTTCCGATTAAACCCATCTCAGAGACTACACGCAAAACTTGTTGCTCAAGAATTTCTCTAGCTCCCACATACTCACCTGCTTCGGCAAACTCTTCAGCGGCATCTTGCCCCAACCTCACGAACGAATCGTATGCATTAACCATATTGTAGAATTTCATGGCATGGATGCGAGAAAAGCCTGAATTGCGTCCCTGCGCATTCAAAATTTTCGCGTATAAATCCAACGAGTCCGCAAGGTGCTTGATATCCTCGCTCACGTCGTTTGACCGCTTTACCACTTTCCAGAGTACATCTGGATTTTTGCCCAGGACATCTTCCGGCTTAAGCCCCAAAATTTCATAATATTGATCCATGACTGCCTTGCACAGGTGCTCTGCTGCGTTATAGCGCTCAAGCTTCCACAAAGCGAAAGCATGGGTGTAATCGAATATCCGCTTGTGAGTCGAATCTGGGATTTTTGGGGCAGCAGACTCAACTGCTCTGCTTACATCCTTTTCATGACCGAGGTATGCTGCAAACAACATTTTCTTCATCGCTAGCGACAGATGCTCGCGAAACTCAAAGTTGTGAGCATCTAGAATCTGCTCCATCGTTGATAGGTGGCTTGACGCTTCATCATAACGACTGTCTCTCATGAGAGAGAATACAAGCCCGTCAAGAGCCCAAAACGTTTGCCCTGGATCCAAACTTCCCGAGCTTACTGCAGCGGCTAAACTAGACGCCACATCTACTAAGATTCCCATTTCATAAAACGTCTCTTCTCCAGCTAGTTCGATGAGTGGCTCGACGTCATTAAGCTTAATGAAAACTTGAATCAGAAGTGCAATACGCGAAGTGTCCCGGTATTTCTCCATTCCCTGGATCAGCAACTCCCTCAACGTCAGCAAGGCGGCAGTGACCGAGGGCTCACCCATCAGCTCCAGGTGACGTAGGCCCAGCGCGCGGATTGCATCATGTACCTTGAGCGTTTTAGCGCCAAAAACCTCGACCGTCCCCGTGGCCTGGATTTTCTTGATTGCCGCAGCAGCGCCACCCGGCGAGAGCTTGAGGGTGGCTTGGAGCAGGCGAACCACTTCTTCTTGCGTTAACCCAGTGTCGGCCAAGCTGACGACTGCCAAGGCATTCTGTGTAACTGCGTCAAAACCGTCGTACACACGCGCCAGGATGATCTCCTGAGCGGTCTCGGCCACGTTAGCCTGTAAGGCAAGGTCAGCGCAGAGCCTTTCAATGTTCCCATCGTAATCAGCTTTGGCAATCGCAATGGCACTATCGACATACAGCGGGAGGCCCCCAGAATAGGCCCGGAGCTGCTGGAGTGCCTGAGGACTGCCATAGGCGCCCGCGCCACTGGCCACCTGCGCAACGGTGTCAAGATCCCAGCCCTGTAAAATCTCACGACGCAAGCCCATGACGGCCTCGAGCTCACGTACATTTTCATGAGGCTGGCAAAGGAGGATGAAGCGGATGTGCCGCGTGGCGTTAAGGAGGTCGCGGAGGTTCGTTACCGGCACACGATGCGCATTGTCTACAACAACAATAAGGGGCGCCTCAGCCTGCTCCAGGAATCTGTCGAGCGCCCGAATCGCTTCGTAGCCGCTCGCCCCTGGTAACAGTATCTTACGAATACCATCAGAGTCTCGCTTCATGTATTTGGAGGCGAGCTCCCGCACTATCGAGCTTGCCAGAGCGGGCCCTGGTAGGTCACCAACATCGTAATAAGCGCATGGCTCAGGACTGTGTAGAGCCGCATGAGCGGCCCATGTGGTTTTGCCTGCACCGGACAACCCGCAGATTATGCGCACCCTTTCCGCTGAAGTGAGCTCAGGCTCATTTTGTTGCGGCCTGTATGAGAGAGGCGGTGTTGGGAAGTCCTGCAGTTGAACAATCAACTGTTCAAACAGGCCAGGCAGCTCTGAGGTGTGGAAAACATGCCGAGCGTTTCCGGCCCCAGCAGCACACGCGAGCATCACCAGCCCCGCCGTTTTCCAAGTCAAAGAAGAAGGTGACAGCAGCGAGAAATTCAGCTTTTCAGCTTCTGCCGCACACCACTGAGCAGCTTCCTCCAGAGATGTCCAGGCAGGAGGAAGGTAGGCTGGGCGCAACGCGCTTGAATCAGGGGAAAGGTACATCAAGTCAACAGACGCCTTATGCTCATCAACCTCAGACCGGAGGGTTTCCCCTAGCACTTGGTTTACGACGATGACGAATTGGGCGGCACCTGGCCGCCGCCCCTGCTTATGCTCCTGCCTCAGGATCTCAAAGCGCTCCAGAGCTCCAGAAACGTCAACCGGCATAATGGGTTTCGAGCGCGTTTTCACCTGGACGTACACTTGGCCAGCGTCAGTGCTGAGTTCGACATCCTCGTCGCGCTCGACCGACACTTCACGTACGCCGGCAGATTGCGCCAGCAGTAGGCAGCCCACAGCGTACAAATGCTGATAAAGAAGCCCCTTATGAACAGACTCAATGCGCTTGAGTTGTGCAGGATCTAGTACGTCGTGGTGAGGGATCTGGTCGTTCGGTTGCATGGCAATTCCATTCGGCATGAGATAGAGGAGCGCTTGTGCGGGTGGCTACAGATGGGGTTGCAGCCCTTTCTGGATGATCGATAGGTACTAGCGATACCGCTCGCTTATATAGCCAACTCATCACTACAGAAGCGAGCGCCAGCATTCTGATCTCAGAAAGCTGGGCAGCTCCCAGGATGTCGCAATCCCTAACGCCGCTAAGTCTATAGACATCGGGGGCCTTTTGATCCGATTAAAGGACGGAAGAGTCTGACTCAATACCTGGTAATCAGACCTTTGATATTTCAAGCTTTAAAAAAAGCGCGGCAGGTGTTCATCAAAGCAGTCGCGTCATGGAGGGCACGGTGGTTCTTGGTTGTTGGAAGGAGGCGGTAAATTTGACTGGCGGCCTCCCGCCCCAGAAGCACCTCCAGCGGCTGTAATTCAAAGGTGGGTGTCCGATCTGCAGCTTCGTAGAGGACATCGAGCCAAAAGCTGTCTTGTGGCGAGTCGCTACAAAGAACCTGCCCTGAAAACAGCTGGTTCATACGCCTCGCCACAGCATTTGGGGTATCACTCTGCTCACGCAATTGATCCTGACAGAGACCATGCATGTCTTGGGCATCAAACGACCAGTGCGTCCAGTACCTAGCTGGTTTGATCAGCGTGTTGAAGGCGAACTCACTCGACACGACGGAGACCTCGATAGGATAGCTATCCGGGGCTATCCCTGAGGCTTCGAAATCGATAAAAAAAGAAGGCCGTTCCACTCTGCAGCTCCTGTTTTGAGGGTGCAACTTCACCAGGCTACACCGACTGCTTGTGTGGTTGCGCCGCCATCGCTCGCCAGCCGTTCTAGCTGTTAGTAGCCTGTGCAACTCGGTGATTTTGCAGATGCTGCATCTCACGCTCCCATTCAACCAAAAACTTATCCCAGTCTGTGGAATAGGGCCCATCAGGAACTCTGGTCGACCCGATGCTTGCTTGGTGGAAACGCTCTCTCCAGGGTTGCGGAATAGTCTGCTCCAAAATGATGTCGATTCCGGAGTTATGACGCATCACCGATACCGAGTTACGAACCTCAACGAGTTCGCGTGGCTTATCGCTACAGGGGGTGTCATTTCGCTCTTGTTCGTCGAGATTATCGAGGATGGCAAGGAGGTCGGATGCACTGGGATCACCAGGTTGGAAGGTGGCAAGCGCCCAAAGAACTCTTCGCCTAGTCTTTTCTCGTTCGCGGAGTAAATCGCAGGTCATTTAAACCTCCTTTTCACAAAGCTAGACGGCGGTTGTGGCGTGCCGCCTTCGGCGGATGGCTGGCGTGAACCGAGCCGTGGCAAGCCACGTCTCGTCCCTACGGGCTTTCATCCAACACGCCTGCGCGCTCCGCTTGCCTGATACTCTCATGGAAAGGAAATTCTGGCGCAGCGAGGCCGAAGCCGGGGCAGGTGTAACCTTGCCCTACGTACAGGATTATTACTTATGGAGCTTACTGAAGCGACTCGACAGCACTGCAGCTTCGGTAGTTTCCCAAGCTTCAGGATCAGACGTAGCGTTGAACATCACCAATGCCCTCCACAGGAAAAAAGCGGCAACCAAGCTCGACTCAATTACTGCAAATACCGTAGTGGTATACATATAATCTGAATTTTCTCCAAACAAGAAAAGCACTGGAAATATCGAGGCGATCCAACCGGCGACGAAAGTCAGAAAAAATGCGATGGCCGCAGTGACCGTCAGAAAAAGCGGGACTTGATATCTATACTGGGTTGCAAATAATTTCTCGCCGTTTTGCTTCGCTAGGCCGTACAAGATGCCTGTGTTTTTTTCCTTGTCATTACTTCTTTTAAAAAGTCCGTACAAAGTTACACTCTCGCCGACCTCCAACTCTTCATAAAGCTTGTTCGACAATTGCAAATTCGGGATGACTGCACCATCGATGCTAACTTTAGCTTTATGTCCGCCGCTCATTCGATCAACAGATCGAACGTAGTCAACTTTTCCTGAAACTTTCACACAATCGAATTTCATCACTCACTATCCCTGCCTTCGCTTAAAAAGTGGATCTGGTTCTTGCCAAGACGTCGCTCAGTGACGATTGCAGGCAGGCTTACGCGGGCCATAAACGTCGGACTTGAGGAGCGCGTCTGCCATCGAGACGTCCCTGGCCGTGTCTTAGGTGCTGCTCTCATGACCAATCCATCATCGATCCAAACATCCCGCCGCTATGATCAAACGACTGCTTAGCAAACCATATGTCACGATAATATCACTATGATCTGTTTATCGAAACATACTCCCCGTGGCTCTATCCTCGCTTTTGGGGATCCGACTCATGAATCTGAAGGAAGCGCTGGCGGGGGCATTACGCGGAGCCCGTGCACACCAAGGGTTGAGTTACGAGGATCTGGCCGGTGCGACGCACAGAACGAATTTAGGGAAGCTTGAGCAGGCCAGGACGACGCCGACGCTGGAGAAGCTGGACGAGATCGCTGACTACCTAGGACTCGACCTATTGACTATGGTCACTCTCGCCATTGCTGCGCAGGGTGAAGAACTCCCGTCAGAGGCTTTACAGCGTACTGCCTTGCGTGTCAGGGAATTCGAGATGTCTGGAGGGTGGGAGTTGGTAGAGGAGCAATTCAGTGACGGAAAGCTCATCAAGCGCTCCCAAGGCAAGCCAAAGCGGCCCGTTAATGCGATTTACATTCGGGCCCTGAAAGCGCAAGGTTTCGACAGGAAAACAATCGCTGAAAAGCTTGGAATTGCACGTACTACCGTTCAGAAGTATTGGAATACTGAAGCTTAAGGGCATTGGCCATCCTTGACCGGCGATGAGATGCGCAGAGTCTGAATTTTCAGAACCCAAGATAGCTTCAGCCCGCTACCTCCTTCACGTGATTCCTTTCTGCTCATCGTCAGGGTGTATCCTCGGGGCAAGGGTAAGCCCGCCAGCGCCTAGGGAGCCATCAATGACAGAAATTCCACGTGTACCAGGAAGCGCCCACCAAGCGACTCGTGATCCTGAGCGCCTGCTCATTGAAGAGCGCGCTGAGGCTCTCTCAGCGGCAGGCTATCCAACGCCAGATACTGATACGGCTATGTACGCGGAGGAAAGGCTGAAGGAGGCCAGAGCGGCAGCTCGTTCATCCCAAGTAGGTAGCGTTAGCGGAAACACTACGGCGGAGATCTCAGCGAGAGAGGTATGCCAATTATTGCGAGAGGTCACCTTCGAGCGGCGGACGATGACCAAGGTAGGCCAGGCGTCTTGGAATGAGATTCATGCGGGTCATTTCATGGTGAGCGTCGAGGGTTGGCGGATATCGATCTACAACGACTGCGGTACGCTTGACCACTGCGAAGAATGCGTGAGTCCAGAAGGACGGCGATGGTCGTTTGGCGCAGGGGATCGATTTGGAACAGATCCCATTGCGTTGCTCAGTACATGGGAGCATCAGGCGCTTGAACGTCTCCTAAAGGCGCTCTAGGGAGCCATGGTCGAATCTTTTTAGTGCTGCGCTATGCTGAAGCCTCCCTAAGGAGCCCAAGCAAATGCCCATTGAATACTCGTTGTCAGACTTGCTGGAAAGGATGTACCAAAACCAACTCTCGCTTGAAGCCGCCCTGATGGAGCTGACCCTCCACGTAGAAGCCCACGGACATGCGGATGTAGGAAATAACGTTCGTGGCGCCCTGGAGACAATCGGCGAGAACGCAGGCCACATAAAACAGGGCTTGGCGCGTCTCAGTAAGCTCCCATGATCCAGCCGCTTTTTGATTTTGATCTCAAACGCGTATCCCGCACGCACTACATCACTGGCAAGGCTGCGATCAACTTTCCGCACGCTGGAAGCACTACGGGTGGGTGGCATTTCCTGTCCTACTTCGACCGGGATTCGGGCGTAGCGAAAGTGTCCTTGGCAGGCGTCCACTATCCAGATACCACCGATTTCTTTGGAGACGCTGGGGTCAACGACGTAACCGACGAGCTTGCGAGGCGAGGCTGGTCAAAAGACGGCAAAAAGCTGTTCATGGCGGATCACTATAGAGCCGCAGCTGACATGGTGATGAAATGGGTGCTAAGTGATTCTAAGCACTGCAACGTCGAGGTCGCTGAATGGTTTCCCTCTTCCAAGACGAAGCAGCGTCTGCTTGAAATCCTGGACTCGGGAAAGCCCAAACTTTTAGATCCTGCCAAGCTGCAAAAAATAGAAGCTTGGCTAAGCTCGCAGTAGTCTCATGGAATCCTATTGCCGTGGAAGGTAGCCGGTGTATTGCGTCTTAAGCGAGAGCAATGGATATGCGCAAGAAATCTGAGTCATGGTTTGTCCCGCTTCTTATTTTGTTCGCCGTACTGTGGGCAATAGGCAAAAAGGACACACCTCCAACCCAAGTTCCGCCGAATGTCCTAAACACTCCGACCTCTCTGGCATCGGTTGCGCCGACTCCGCCTGCACCGCCCCCTCCAATCGAGCAGTACGTGAGCACGGACACGCTCAACGTCAGGAATCAACCAGACGGAAGGGTCATAACCAAACTGAAGCGTGGAACGAAGGTTCAGGTCTACGAAAAGGCGAATGACTGGGCTCGAATAAGCATTGATGGCCAACCCGCCAAATGGCTTTCTTCCAAGAGCCTTTGCGGCGGATCGAACTGCTACGTCAAATCCCAGCCGAAACCAATACGGCCCGCACCACGACCTGAGTATAGACCCGCCACTGAATACAGCTCTTCCTGTCCATGTTCGTCCGGGAATGTATGCATAGGCCCAAGGGGTGGCAGGTACTGCATTACCTCAGGAGGCAACAAACGATACGGGGTTTAATCAATAACTTGTCGTTTGAACTCTCTCAAATGTGGGGCTGGTGGTGCGAGGGTGCACAACTATGAGCAGAGAGCCGTGTTATCGCCTTGTTGGCTGTCTCTTCAGCGCCATGTCCATAGCCAAGGTTTGCCCAGGCCGATAAAATTGGGTTGATACGTCAACGCTCACATCGAAGACATCTCCGAAGCTCAATCGCTGTTTAGGTCAATGTCAGCAATGAAGTAAGAGCGAGACACTTGCTCTAGAGCAATGCATAGCTCCGCCAAGCGTAAGGCAAACGCTGTCTTCTCAGGAACGACTAATTTATGATGCTTGGATGACAAATTCGGATGCAGCATCATGAGTACACGTTCAGACCTTTTGACCAGCGCTGAGGTTCTGCTGCGCACGAAAGGCTACGCGGCCTTCAGCTATGCCGACTTGGCGGAAGATATCGGCATCAAAAAGGCAAGTATTCACCATCATTTCCCAACCAAGGAAGGCTTAGCAATTGCCATCGTCGAGAGCTACCTGTTCCGGTTTAAAAAGCAGCTGGACGCCATCAATGATGAACACGTCAGTGTTGTTGACCGCCTGAATGCGTTCGCCTTGATGTTCGCGCACAGCAGTCAAAACGGGATGCTTCCACTCTGTGGAGCCCTGGCCGCAGAGCTTCTGGCCCTGCCTGAAAGTCTCAAAGAAATGACGAAGGATTTCTTTGAGATCCATCTCACTTGGCTTCAGGCAAATATTAAGCAGGGTCAAGATCGAGGAGAGCTCAAAGCCGACCTGGATGTAATCAGGGTTTCAAGGTTCATATTGAATACTTTGGAAGGTGCGAGCTTTGTTTCTTGGGCGATGAGCGATGATTACGATAAGTCGTCGGGATTTGATTTGATTTTATCTAGCCTTCGTGACTGAACTGCCAAGAGCAAGCGGCCTTGAGTCATTTGATTCAGGGCCGCGAGCCGATCTATGCTTGTATCAATTAGTGCAAACTAAAATCCACCGGATAGATCACTCGGTATTATCTGGTGTGCGGTAGATTTGCATCCAATGACGGGAAGGTTGGCTTGTAGGCGGCGCTTTTTCGTGATCGCGAATTGTACAGTACCGTCCATGCTTAGCGACGACCGCGCTCTTGGCTGCGTTCAAAGTGACTTCTTGAAACGAACCTCCATCTCGCCCCAACACGTGCCCTGGTGCATAAACAGCCATAAAACCTCCCTAATTTTCATCCATGTGGTGATGGCACCATGCCGTCACGCCTGCACAATTGCATAAAACCTACCCCGATGCATAGAGCCGTGCGATGTCTTGCCATGGCGCCGCTCTCGGTGATTCTGCTAATCACGCCACCCATTGCTTTGCCATCAATATTCCCAATTTCTCTATGCAGCCTAAATTTACAAAACTATCGGTATCATCACACCCCTTGTAAGCCACCCTACTACTTGGTAGGCTTGTTTCTCTCCCGGCCTAATCGTCCGGCTTATCTGAAGAGGAACATCTACATGAGCAGCAATCTGAATGGTATCGATGTAGCCGCACTGCAGAATTTCGCCGAAGGCGTTGCTGGAGATGCGAGCAAGCGCCACGCGAGCTTCAACGTTAAGACCGAGTGGAAAGGCCAGACTCGCTCCGTAGCTAAGGTCAGCCGTTACAGCCTGGCCGGTGAAACCTATTCCCGCAATTTTGAAATTGCCGCCGACGAGCCGAATGAATTGCTGGGCGAAAACACCGCTCCTAACCCTCAGGAGCTGCTGATGGCTGCTCTCAACGCCTGCATGTCGGTCGGCTATGCCGCCAATGCCGCGATGATGGGCATCAAAATTCATAGCCTGGAGATCGAGACTGACGGCACCCTCGACCTGCGTGGCTTCCTGGGCATCGATGAAAGCGTTAACCCAGGCTACGACGAAGTAAGTGTCGTCATTCGTCTGCACACCGATGCTTCCCGTGAGCGCGTAGAGGAACTGCACAACGTGGTGCTCAAGACTTCGGTCAACTACGCCAACTTCTCTAAAGCCATCCGCATGCTCCCTAAGCTCGAAGTCATCGAAGGCTAACCGTACTGGCTACAGGTCAGCACGGCACCTTGCCGCTGGCGACCTCTCACTTATCTGATACCGGAGTCTGTAATGAACGATTTTTTTAAAGGCAAAAAACTGTTGGTCGTCGGCGGCACGAGCGGCATGGGCTTGGAAACAGCGCGCCAGTTTTTGAAAGCGGGTGGCAGCGTGGTTCTCACCGGCAGCAAACAGGATAAAGCCGATGCTGTGCGCGCCGAACTGAGTCCGCTGGGGAACGTATCAGTGATCGTTGCCAACCTCATGACCGAGGAAGGGATGAATCATGTACGCAACGAAATCAATGCCAACCACAGTGACATCGGCTTCATGGTGAACTCTGCAGGCATATTCATTCCGAAGCCTTTCATCGAGCACGATGAGGCGGATTACGACATGTACCTGGATCTGAACCGCGCCACATTCTTTATCACGCAGGCAGTGGTCAAAAATATGCTTGCTGCCAAGCGCGAAGGCTCCATTGTCAACGTCGGCTCGATTGGCGCACAGGCCGCGCTGGCCGGCTCTCCAGCAACTGCGTATTCGATGGCTAAGGCGGGTCTGCACGCAGTCACCCGTAACCTTGCAATTGAATTGGCTCACTCAGGTATCCGAGTCAATGCCGTTTCGCCTGGCATCGTTCACACCTCGATCTATGAAGGCTTCATGGACAAGGACGCGATCCCGGAAGCGATGAAGTCACTGAACAATTTCCACCCACTGGGTCGAGTGGGTATTCCCGAAGACGTCGCCAATACCATCCTGTTCTTGCTGTCCGATAAAACTTCCTGGGTGACCGGTGCTATCTGGGACGTTGATGCAGGGGTGATGGCGGTACGTGCCTAAACACCGAGGCAAGCGCTGCGTGTAGCGCCTCTCATTGGGGCGCTTCCCAGCACGCTGCTCCGGTTATAAGGCTGCTGGCTGCAGGAGTTCAAATGTCCATCACGACAAAAGCCGCGCTGCTGAGCTACGCGGAAACCCAGATGCGCTCAAAGGGTTACTCAGCGTTCAGTTACGCGGATCTCGCAGCGAAAGTCGGCATTAGAAAAGCCAGCATTCACCATCACTTTCCTACCAAGGAGTGCTTGGGCGCGGAGCTGATCAACGACTACATCGCTCGGTTCAACGAGACGTTGGTGTCAATCGAGATCAGGCATCCCGAGCCGCTGCAGCGCTTACAGGCTTTTTCCCGACTTTTCGTGATCAGCGCGAATGAGGGGCTGCTGCCGTTATGCGGCGCCTTGGCGGCGGAGATGGCTGCATTGCCTTTATCGCTTCAAGGGCTCACCAGGGACTTCTTCAATTCGCAACTCGCCTGGCTCCAAAGCACCCTTAATGACGCAGTCCGGCAGCACAACTGGTCACTGGGAACAACCGCTGAGAACTTCGCCTTCATGCTGCTGAGTATGTTGGAGGGAGCAAGCCTCATTGATTGGACGCTCGGTCGATCAATCGACCCTTTGGCAGGTTTTAACCATTTGCTTGAAATGGCGGCAATTCAGTCTTCATTTCTTCGTGCAGGATAAATTATGCAAACCCCTTCAAAAAAATTCGTAGTCGATATCTGGTCTGATTATGTGTGTCCTTGGTGCTGGATTGCCAAGCGCCGTTTTGAAAAAGCGCTCGAAAACTTCCCGCAGAAAGACAATGTACAGGTCAACGTTCGGGCCTATCGACTGGCTGCAAATCACGCCCCTGAACCGATGGTCGCAGCACTGAAACGTAAGCTCGGCAACCCAGATTCCGCAGCAGCGATGATGAACACTGTGAGTAAATATGGCCAGGCCGACGGGCTGGATTACCGCTTCGACACTATGATGTTCGGCGATACTGCTGATGCTCATGTCTTGGTGAAAGCGGTTGTAGACGGGGCAGTGAAAAAGCGCCTTGTGGAAGCGCTGTACGAACAAAGCACCAGCCACGGTAAGTCACTTTTTGATCGCGCCAGCTTAGCGGTGATTGCGAAAGATGCAGGTGTGTCGGATGCGGCAATTCAATTGGCGTGGTCATCTGTAGAATTGCGCGTAGAGATGGAAGAGGATGAGCAATTCGCCGCCCAGTTGGGTTCTGGCGTGCCTCTATTCGTCTTCAACAATGAATTCTCTGTTTCCGGTGCACAGCCTGAAGCTGCTTTTCTTGAAGCGCTCAATCAAATGGTAGAAAGCGCGAAATTCGACGATAGCTCATTGATGGGCCAAGTCTGCGGCATCGATGGCTGCAAAGTTTGATCGGCAACGGAACGTGGCACTCACAAGGTGCCCCCTTTTCCTTAACACAACACGTGAGACCCAAATGAGCCGTATCGTTGAGTTGAGCGCTCCCCAATTTGCCCGCTTTGTTGCCAAAGGCAGCAGTGTCGTACTGTTCTCAGCATCTTGGTGCAAACCTTGTAAAGAGATGAAGCCAGTCTTCGTGGACTTGGAAGCAAAGCTCCATGCTTTGGCAGTGTTTGGAAAAATTGATATTGCGGTATCATCGACGATTGCGCAGATGTATGGCATTCGCACTGTGCCGTCCTTGGCAGTGTTCCACGAAGGCCGATTGTTGAAAGTCTTCGCCGGGTCTAAATCAGTTTCAGCCTTGAAAAAAGCAATCGTCACTGAGCTGGAGGACGCTAGCTAAACAAGCATCCTCCTCGACCGGTAAGTAAGTCAGCTATCTGACTCGCTGCGTGGAACGCTCACCTTTCCTGGGCCTGCGTCAATTGGATGAGCGCGATCTTCATTGAATATTTCCGTTAGTAAAGCGTTGGCTCGTTTGTAAGCGTCGTACTTGAATTCGGTATCGTCCTCGGGCTGAGCGGCCATCTCCTCTAGCATTTCCAAGTTCAGGCGACGGAATCGATCCGCACGCTCACGAGCTTCGTAGCGTCCTATCCCGAGTTGCTCCAAAGCCCTGCGCCCGAGGGACAATGCGCTTTCAAATGTCTCTCGCTCGACCTCTTCCACACCCATCTGACGTAGGGTAATGATGTGCCCCATATCTCGAGCGCGCACCACCAGTTTTAGAGATGGGAAATGCTCCTGGGCCAACTTGGTCAGTGCCAGGTTATCGTCCTGATTATCGATGGCGTTGATCAGCACCACGGCTTGAGCAGCGCCCGCTGCGTGCAGTAAATCGAGGCGGGTGGCATCCCCGTAGAACACCTTCACCCCGAACTTTCGCAGTGTCTCTATGTGGTCGGATCATGATCCAATACCACGACTTCAAAACCACAAGACATCAGCAGTCGCCCAGCGATCTGCCCGAATCGACCGAAGCCAGCAATGATGACCCGAGGGTTGCTCTGATCAATGGTGTCCGATTCCTCGCTGCCCTGTTTGCTCGAAGACTCCAGATGATTGAGCAAAAGGATCAGCAGTGGCGTTACACACATGGACAGCGCCACCGCCAACGTCAGGCTTTTACCCCAAGGGTCTACCAGGATGCCGGCGACTGTCGCTGCGCCAAATACTACAAAGGCAAACTCACTTCCCTGTCCAAGGAACACCGCCTGCCATGAGCGCTGATCACTTGGGACATTCAAGAAGCGGCCCAGAAGCTTGATCACGAGCAGCTTGATCAGGATAAAGCCCAGCGTCAGTGTGATGACTTTCAAAGGAGCGTCGATCAGAGTTCCGAAGTCAATCGACATGCCTACGCCGATGAAGAACAGACCCAGTAATAGCCCTTTGAAGGGTTCAATATCGCTTTCCAGAGCGTGGCGATATTCCGAGCTGGCCAAGAGAACGCCGGCCAGGAAAGCGCCCATGGCCATGGATAAGCCGGCCTCTTCCAACAAGAGACCGAACCCGAACACGAGGAACAGGGCCACGGCACTGAAGATTTCCCTCAAGCCGGAGCGCGCTACAAAGCGAAGGACAGGGCGAGATACGTATTGGCCCAGGAGAACCACTGCGACAATCGCTCCGACGATTTTTGCGATGGACAGGGCCAACTCTGCACCTGAGGGCGTACCACCATTTGCGGCCAGCAGTGGGATCATGGCCACTAGGGGAATCGCCGCGATGTCCTGGAAAAGCAACACGGCAAAACTGCTGCGACCCACTGCTGTGGAGTTCATGTTTCGCTCGGTCATGGCCTGCATGGCGATAGCAGTCGAGGACAGGCTTAACGTCAGCCCTACCAGCAGCGCAGCCGTCCAGTTCAAGCCAAGTGCAGCGCAAAATATTGCGATGGCCGCACCGCATGCCAGCATCTGCAAAGCGCCACCGCCGAACACCATGCGGCGCATGGCCCAAAGGCGCTTGGGGTCGAGTTCAAGACCAATGATGAACAGCATCAACACTACGCCGATTTCAGCAAAGTGCAGGATGGACTCGACATCGGTTACAAGCTTCAACCCCCATGGGCCGATAAGGCAGCCGGCTATCAGGTAGCCTAGAACCGGGCCAAGCCCTAACCGAACGGCGATTGGGACTATCAAGGCAGCTGAGCCCAGGTAGATCAGCATTTCAATCAGACTGTGAGTGTCCATTCAATCTTCCTTCCATGACGTCAGGCGTTCGCCATAAATACGGATCTGCTTGAGCAGTGCGGTTTGATCTGCTCTGTAAGCGCCATGGACTGCGACTGGACTTAACCAATCCATCCCGCAGTAATTCGCCGTTGCTTGTAGGGGCTGAGACAGCACAGCAAAACCTGGGTGGTCGCCGCCTTCAAAATGATCATGCTCTCCACCGGTAGTCACGGCCCACAGCAGTTTTTTGTTTTTCAAAGCAGTGCCACCCGCGCCGTAGGCCCAGCCCTGAGTGAAGACCTTATCGATCCACAGCTTCAAGAGAGGTGGGTAGCTATACCAGTACAGAGGGTGTTGCAGAACGAGGAGATCTGCCTGTTCCACCGCCCTCTGCTCAGCTTCAACGTCGATATTGAAATCGGGGTAGAGGTCGTACAGCGAACGGATTGCGACATCGGGGTTGTTTGCTGCCAGCTTGAGCATCAACATGTTGACGTTGGATTTATCAGGGTAAGGATGGGCGTAAATTATCAAAATCACGGAGTAGTCCCCACAAACCTGGCGTTCTTTAAGAACGGAAAAGCTCCCTGTTCGTTGAGCATAACCGCACTCAACGAACAGGGAGCTAATGACCTGAAGGTGAAGCCTTACTGGCCGGCTTGCAGCTTCAATACTTCCTGCGCCGTCACAGGTTTGCCAGCAATACCCCAGTCTCCGCTCTTAACCTCTTCGAAGATGACCCAGGTGAGGGCACGCATGTTTTCTCCCTCTACCGATACCATGGCGTCAGTCACTTTGCGGATGACCTCGGCTTTTTGCTCGTCGGTAAAAACGCCTTCAATGCCTTTAATAGTCACGAGTGGCATGGTGTTCTCCTAAATGTTTGGGATGGGATATCAAGCGTTGGCCGCTGCGTATTCCGGATAATCGGTGTAACCCTTATCAATTGAATCGCTTACACCGTAGTAGGTCGCGCGATCACCTTCGGCCAATGGCCAATCGTTCTGCATACGCTCTACCAGATCAGGGTTGGCAATGTAGGCGGTGCCAAAGGCAATCAGATCTAGCTCGCCTTTGGCCAGCTCAGACTCTGCGATCTCCTTGGTGAAGCCACCCGCAGCCATCAAGGTGCCCTTGTACGCTTCACGGAATGCTGCGCCGAAACCAGGTGGTGTTTGTGCGGCCAGGATGGTCGGTTGGTAGTTCAGATGAACAAATGCCAGCTCTCGCTCGTTGAGGGCAGCCGCCATTCTCATCCAAGTTTCTTCTTCGCCTTCGTACACACCGAAGTCGTAGAGGCGACCAAACGGAGAGAAACGCACACCGATCTTCGATCCGCCGATTTCAGCAGCAATCGCGTCAATGGTTTCCAGCAGGAAGCGCTGACGGTTCGCGATGGAGCCACCGTACTGGTCTGTCCGAGTGTTCAGTGCGCTGCTCAGGAATTGGTCGAAGAGGAAGCCGTTGGCTGCCATGATCTCGATACCATCAAAACCTGCGTCCATGGCCATCCGTGCGGACTTCACGAAGTCAGCGATGACGCGCTTCACTTCTTCAGTCTCCAGGGCGCGTGGTGCGCTAGGTTGAACAGGGCCTGACTTAGTAGGTTCGATCCAGGCGTAGACCGTGGTATCCACCGCAGGCACCGTGCCTGAGGACACAGGCACCATGCCATGTACCGAGACGTGGGACATGCGGCCAACGTGCCAGAGCTGAGCAAAAATTTTCCCACCCTTGGCATGCACCGCGTCAGTCACTTTGCGCCAGCCTGGTAAGTGCACATCCTCGTAAATGCCAGGGGTGTACAAATAGCCGCGAGCCTCATCGGAAATAGGCAGGCCTTCGGTGATCAGCAAACCGGCAGAAGCACGTTGCGCGTAGTAAAGCGCGTTGGATTCATTCGGAATGTTGTTCAAGGTTCGGGTGCGAGTCATGGGGGCCATGACAACGCGGTTTTTCAAAGGAGTACCGGCCAGATCGTAAGGAGTGAACAGCTTATTCATGATTTATCTCGACGTCGTTGAAGGGAGAAATTCGGCGTTTGATTTAGGACTTGTCGAACGCGTCGAGTACGTGGGTGCTGTAAACCATCGCAGCACCAGCGTTCATGTTGATGGCCACACCCAAGGCTTCCGCTATCTCTTCACTGGTTATGCCGAGCTTCTTGGCTTCAGCAGCATGGAAGGCAATGCAGCCATCGCAGCGTGTCGTCACGGCCACTGCAAGGGAGATGAGCTCGCGAGTCTTGGCGTCCAGATGGTTGGTTTTCCCACCGGCGGCGCCGAGAGCGGCCATGCCTTTCATCGTTTCCGGCGACAGGCCGTTGAGCTCTACCAAACGAGTATTGATGTCTTTGCGGGTTTGCTTCCAATCTTGCATGGGATTCTCACAGGGATGGCGTTGGTTGCACGAATTTAAAATCTGCAACAAAGCTACCATCCAGTTGGTAGGCTTTCAACGATCATGTGTTGATTTTTAATATCAATGCAATTGAATGGGCAGTTTGTGCTGATTTTGGGAAGGAGAGATCGAGTGGGAAATATTGCTCAGCTAGTTGGAGGCTCATCTGGCGGGTTGTATAGCAACTCACCCATGTCATACCACTGCATTCTTTGGTGACACCAGCGTCCTTGATGCGACCGAGCAATTGGGAGTGCGTCGCTGGCTTTCAAGGGGCAGAAAGCTCTTCATAGCTGACCACTACAGGCGGACATTGTGAATGGGCGTTGAGCGATTCAAGACATCGCAACGTAGAAGTAGCCGAATGGTTCCTTCCTCTGAGGCGACGCAGCGGGTGCTTGGGGTACTAGGTCTTGGGAAGCCTAAGCTTTTGGAACCGCACAGGCTGCAAAAAGTGGAAGCTTAGCTAAGTTCACGATAGGTGATGACGTCAGGTTGGTCAGGAAGGCATCCGACTCACCGATCTTCTCCTGAAGGCTCCTCGTACAAAGGATCCATCTCAACATTCGTGAAGCCCCAGAAACACACCACATTCTGGGCTTCCTCTGGAGACGTCTCTAGCGCAGTACGGCCCGCTGGGAAAAGCACTGCGTAAAACGCTATCGCTCGAGCCAACACATGTACGCAGGTTTGCAAGGCGACTAAGCCAAGCATTCGCTGATCCTCGATTGACTGAGCTTGCCCCATTTGCATTGAGCTGATGTAGGACGTATGCGCGTACCCGCAAAAATGGGAGTACACGTTCTGAAAGTATTTTTTGCTAAAGCCAGCCCGAACTGCTTCGTCCGTCCATGACCAACCCACTCGCCAGTCTCCTTTCATCAGCCGCTTAACCTGATCTGGACTGTAGCTGATAAGAAAAGGAGATGGCTCAATTTCTGCAATCTGGTCTGCGGCTTGAAGCCGTGCCAACCTCAGTGCCTCTCTAGCCTGATCGGTGGAAGGATGGAGCTTGAGCCTGTCCATCAACCCGCCTAATCGCCAGACGCCGTGTCGAAATCTGCGCAAGGCAGGGTTTTGGCTTTGGAATATCCAATGGAAGACGATGAACGTTTCCAAGCAGGCACGAGCCAGAATTGTCGCCGAGGAGTGATCGACGAAGACAATTTGCGAGCCGTCGCGGAAGTCTAACTGCGTCGGATCAAGTATCAGCCTGACCGAACAGGCCTGCTTGAAGAGCTTGACAGCCAATATCTGGGCGTCATTCATCCAGGCGTCTGCGGAACTCAACACCTGACTTCGCTGAGCTTCGATCATTCTCGCAAACAGTTCGGTCACTGTTCCGAAATCTTCTTCGGGATCGCGATGGGACTTTGGGGGTGGGGTCGATGACATTAGGTAGACTCTGGTTGTCCATGCTGATCTAGCAATCTTGAGCTCAATTCGATCTAACTCAATTCACCAACCCTGCTATTAGGCCCGTGGCAAAGTCTGATGGGTGAATGGGATCTCGACATATGCACCTCCATCAGGCTGCGCAGTCACATGTAATCCAGCACGGTAAACGAGGTCGTCTAGGATGTTGCTGATAGATAAAAAAGCGTAAGCGATGGGTTGGGCACACCATCAATCTTCAGCATGCCATAGCCGCCGCACAGTAGTTCTGGGCATTCCTAGCTGCTCACTGATTTCAGTTTGTGAGAGCCCCGCGCATTTCAGTTTCTGTACCTTCCGCAGTTTCTCCACCACAGCCGCTGTTTGAGGAGGGACAAGCGTTTTGGGCTCACTTGGCAGAACCTCGTCCAATATGCCGAGTGTCTGCAACTCGGCGAGCACTTCATCTAAGGCGGAGCGCGCTGTCTTACCCTCATCCGCCGCAGCCACAAGTGTAAGAAATGACAAAGGTCGAAGGCCCAAAACCTGAGCTAGATCTGCGCTGAGATCGACGCTGGCTGAGACCGTTGAAGCTTCTAGCCTGCTGATGTGACCTTGATCAGCTTTATCCTGAAAATCAGCTTGCGATAAGCCGCGCCGCGTCCTTAGCCACTGCAGCGTCGCCGCGTAAGCCTTTCGCAAAGACATCAGAGCATCCCCTCCCAAAAAGAGAACGGTATGCCGCGTTTGATTGAGGCCAAACAAATGTATATAGTCATTGCGATGGCCATATAGCCGTGATCGCTTGCTGATTTGCACCTACAGAAGGCTCCGGTGTCTTTCCACAGTCCTAGGAGCTGCAATTTATGGGTAATTCTTCAGAGCATGAGTTGCTCCATGAAGGCCTGATCTCCTCCGCAGGCACGTCGCTGTCTCACGCCGAGATAGAGGCATTAGTGGTCGAACGATTCCCTGGCAAGGCGTACTGCACCGTCGAGGATTGGCTCATCTTTCACGTGGACGAACCTGCTGAATCGCTTGCCCGAGTTCGTGCAACAGGCCTTGAGCCGATGTTCATGTATGCCCATTGCGTCATCCATGATGGGCATGGCCGGTTTCCGCCAGGAGGTTGGGTGCGCTCGACCCTATGCAAGTCATTCGATGGCGTTTGCTTGTTCGAGACGCGAAACACGGTCTACGTTTTGGTGGGGCAGGGACGCGAGATGAAAGCCTCGCTGAAGACAATATTCGGTTTATGTTAATTGCAGGTGCCGCCAGACGGGCCTGCCTCATACGAGATACATGATGTTCCGTATTAGCATGCAAGACCAATCCGGCCCCGTAGGAATGTTCGGGGATGGCCTGGCTCACTTCCACGCAGTGTCGCGATCCCTAGCTACCCATTGGTATCACGTAAGTCTGAAACGCCGGCACGAAGGCCGGTATGTGGCCTACGAGGAGATGTTGAACGACGAGCCACGTCTGGTTGAGTTGCTGATCTCTCAAAGTGAGAACGTGATTGTTCAGGATGTTCAAGTCGTCACCCCAGGCTGGATGAACAAGGGGACGAGTTGGAGGATGGAGATGCTGACTTCGCTCTCAATGGGATTCAACCAGGCCGAGGTGCCGATCTGCGTCTTGGAGGTCGAGAGTGGTGATGTGTATGTCAATACCCATCAACACGACTTGGATGTTGATGCCTTGGTTGGGGTCAGGGAACTATATAGGCGCAGTGCTGCGACTAAGAGCGTGGCCTCAGCGTCGGAGGCTGTGTAGCCATGGAAGACCTCAATACTGTTGCAGTCGATTTACACGAAAAGCGCTACTCGGACTTCGACCTCCTTCGCATAGCCAAAGCAGTGAATCGGGACTACGACGGGCTGGTCACGGCCTACCTGGTGAATGTCCATATCCATGCATGTAGTGCCGTTGGCGTTGTGTTCAGTCACATTTGCCCCGGGCCGTACCAACGATTTGCAGATGGTCGGCTGATTCGGACATCCGACATTCAGTCCGTTACGAAGGAAGGTAGGTTTTGGGTGATCAATACGGTCAACTCGAGGTACGTCATTGCGACGTTTAGGCGTGATGTCGGACGGCGTAGCCTGCGTGAGTTCATGCGCATAGCGGGCGACCGGTACTTTCCAACGCCTCGTCACCTCCAGTAGTCGTGGCACTGTTCTTCGGGCTTGCCCCGCTTCGGGGGGCCGCTGTCGTGAACCAAGCTCCGCTACGGCGGATCTTGGCCCTAGCGGGCTTCCATCCTCAAGCCTGCGGTCATCCATGACCTGCGCGCTCCGCTTGCCGTCTGTGCAGCGAGCCTGATGCCTTGGCTTTCTGACCCCTGACGAACTTGGGACACTATGAATCAGCACACTAAAGTCCTGCCTGAGATCGACATTGAAGAGTTTAGAGAACGCTACCCTCACATGTTCTCTGACCCGGCAGTTGACGAGATTTATTGCGATCCTGGCTGGAAGAATATCCTGATTGCCCTTTGCGACACACTTCAGGACTACCTGAGTCGACATCCAGAGATCACCCCTGTCGCCGTCGCCCAGATCAAATCCAAGTTTGGAGAGCTGCATTTTTTCTATGACGGGGGCGATGCGTACTGCAGGGTCGCAGTAGACGTAGCGATCCAACTTCGACGAAAACCTGCTCGTACTGCGGAGCGCCTGGAAAGCAGGTCGGCGGTGCATGGGTAAGCACACTGTGCTCGGCCCATGATGGTAGTGGTGGTTCGAAGACTGCCAACTGACAGGCTTGCGTCCCGTAGATTCCACGCTCCAGGAAGGGCAGACACTCCAGCCTCCAGCCTCCAGCCTCCAGCCCAAGCCGTGAGCTCCGTGCACTGATTGCACACTGGCTGGTCGCCCTCACGGATTGAGTATGTGGAATATTTATATTCAGGCGACATTTGTGTCGGTTTTGCGACCATATAAAATACGCCCCCTTGAAACGGTTTTTCAAAATCGGAGATGTATATTTTGAACTCAAAAGAAAAGCAGCAGTGCCTGCACCTTCATATTTTTCCTTGTAGGACTTAGGCAGGTTTGCCGGGTGCTTTTTCGATATGACTTCTTCGATCTGACAGCTTTTTTTAAGCTCACTCTCAAGCAGATACCATCGCTTAGGGTTGCCCCTCCGCACCTTGTAACCTACTCGTCAATTTGGGGCCGTAGGCCCCGGCTCGGTTTTGCTAACAAAAGCCGAGTATTTGAGTTTACTTTTTGTAGTTTGTACGAGATTTGGTGTGATCAGAGATCAAGAAAATCCAGCAATCAGCCAGAGGCAAAGCTCCGTCAATCCACCATGCGCGAACGAGGAGGGGATTCGCCGCAAGGCAGACTCCAGGTAGGTGAATATTCCCGACACAGCCTTGCTAATCTCCGTATTGAGTAAATGCGCAGGGTTCGGTTGAGAAGACTGTCGACCGCGTCGTAACCTGAATGGATATCCTGCCCGCATGATGGAAAATCCATGCTTCTAAAACGCTTTCAAATCCTTACTCCTATCGCGATATTCACCGCGATATCCATAACGTTCTGGATCATCCAGCTCCGCCTTTTCGATGTCATAGGCTGGAATTACAATGTCTGTCATGCGTTGTTCGGGTTCGCATTCCCACTCGCGCTCAGCTACTTCGGATTCCCCCTCACCAAGCTGCAGCGACCCAAGTTGTCTCAAGTCATTCGCAATGTGCTGAAAATTCCACTCCTGTTGTGGCCTTCTTCATTCGCCAGGCTTTTGTGCCGCTCGATTGTCAGAGACGTTAACGAGGGTATCCCTTGGACTCCTTGGATCGGCGTTGCGATCACGCTGTTTTTTTCCATCGGAAATGAAATGTTTGTTGATCCTGCCACCAACGGAATTCCGTTCATAAATGCGTATGATCATTTCGTGGCCGATGTGGTGGGTATGGCTCTATTTCTCCTCGTAGCTTCTTTCATCCTACGAAATAGGCTGCGTTCAATCGCCGTGTTTCCCATCGGGGCGGCGAGCGATTGATGTTACGTGCCCGAGTCAGCACCCTTCCGCGAGTCTGAATATCTAATAGCCTGCCGTTCAACGTAGAATTCGCGCCCCGTCCTCTGCGACTAACCCAGCTGTATGAGCGTCGCTTTCGCCGACAGCTGGGTAAAATTTGCAATCAGGAATGAGCTTGATGCTTTTAGGATTTCGCAATGAGTAGGTCACGCCTGGATATCGCCCAGGAGGGGAAGTTGTGGGAGGTGGCCCTGGAGCATTTGGGCTCAGTCGGCTTGCTCGAAGCGGTTATAGATGTGTGGAGCCGTTCCGCCCCTCCGCCCAGACCACTCGTTGAGCATCTGTCCACCAATGAGGTCAGTCAGGAAGTCTTGAATATTCTTAAAATTGCCCAGCAGAGGGTAGGTGCTGTCGTACCAGGTCGAACGCCGGATGCGGGCACAGTCACGTTGTATGCTCGTCACGCTAGCAACTTAGCTGATGGGCTCATTACCCTCCTGCCAAAGGTGCAGCTTTCGCGAGCCTTGCGCGGCTCTTGTATTGAAATCGAACTGGGGATTTGACGTCTAGGCAGGCTCCCCTACGATACCTGTCGGCAACAACCCTAGTGGAATTTGTCGAGATAATTAGCACCCTTTTGAGATCTTCCATGAGCTCTGATTTAACTGAAGAAGAAATGCGTCGTGCATTGTTTGGTGCGACTGAGCCCGAAGAGGCTCTCACGCCTCCAACGCCCCAGCCGGCGCCAGAGGTCGTTTTTACCAAGTCGGTATCAACTCCTTCGCCTAGGAAGAAAGCGGCGAAATCGTTCACGCCTAGGCTGAGGGTCACGCTTCGGGTTGGAAACGAATACGAGGGGGAGATGCGCGAACTCATCCACGACGCCGACACGTTGAGCTCGTTGCTGGCTGAGCAAGAGGCTGTGAAGTCTGCAAGGAAGAAGTACAAATATGTGGAGGTGGTCTCGGTTAAGTCGATGTAGAAAGGACTGCTGGCTTATGAGGTAGAGCGTTGACGAGCGTCTGGCGAACGCACCTTCGCCATTGAGCATTAATGTCCACGTCGGTTGATCCCGCTATCATAGGATCACTTCACCAGAGCGGGCCAAGCTATGCCAAGGTTGTCATTCGCCATCCGAGCTTTGTTTGCCTTTTGCCTTTTGATCGCGACCGCCAATCACATCCGAGCTGACTTTCAGCATGGGTTGTTCTGGGACTACGGCTACGGTGACAGCGCCTACTGGGCTAGCCGCGTGTTCTGGGCGGCACTAACTATTTTTGACCCGCTGGCGGTACTGCTCCTTTTCAAAAAGCCACGGGTGGGAATAGTCCTCACCGCAGCAATTATTTTGGCTGACGTAGCACATAACACCTATTACGTCGCACTGAAACAGCAGTGGCTGGAGTCCTTCTATCTGTCGCAGGTGGCGTTTCTTATTGCGGTGCTTCTACTCTCACCTATTGCTTGGAGACGCCCCATTCGCTGCGTATCAATAGCAAGTCCGGTTCGATGGTAAAGCACTCCAATGATGAAGCCCTCAATGAGCCAGACGATAGGGATGACGGCCTTCTATGGCCTGTTCCCATCCGGAACAGGTGGATCCTGCAGCGAGGCGTGGATGAGCCTAGGCCGAAAATAGCCGTTACACGAGCTCCATCGCGGCGGCTCAATCGGCTCCAACCGAGGCTCCTGTGCCGACATATCTCAACTATCCGCCAAGCGATATAGCGCTTGGACGTGAGATGTCGCAAGCCCCGCGCGCTGCAAGTTACGGCGACTTTGCGAACTGGGAAGCGCAGTTGCGGCAATCACCAAACTGCCGTATTTCTTTGCTTGCTCTATGCGGTGAGATATCAGGGCTCCATGATAGCCCAAGCCTCGTGCATCTTTTCGGGTGGCAGCCGTCCCGAGGTAGGCGACTCCATTATTGGCCAGATACATCAATGCTCCTGCAACTACATGTCCATTAGCTTTGAGGACGTAGATTTTCAGACGATCATTTGACAGTAACCCTGCAAAAGAGGCTTGGCTCAACTGACGATGCTCTGGCTTGGTATGGAATCCACTCGCATGAACAGCTGCGAACTCAGGAAGAGTGTGTGAGGTGGCCTCTTCGATCTCAAACGAATTGTGGCTCAAGACCACGTCCTTGATGGCGCACGCAAGTTGCAGGTGCGTCCAACCTCTCAGGCGTTCTAGTCGCCTCTCGCCCACAAAAGCGAACTGCTCCAGGGACGAAGGTTTTCCGATAAGAGGCGTCACGGTCGAATATTCTGTTGAACTCTTAAGCAAGTTCAAAAGTGGCTGGGGGCTGCCAGTGGTGTCGCCGTAGATGCGATTGAACATCGGGCTAGGAGACGCCTTCACTTGAAAGCATGGAAAAGCTTCGTTTAAAAACACGCGAGCACCGAAAGGGTTTCCACTTATCCGCGACAAGCTCTCAACGCGGGAGCACAAATACTCGGCTTCTGCGGCCTCGATTGCGTGAGCCATTCCAACATCCATGCGCGTAATCCCTATCGTGTGATTCCATGGAAGGTAGCGATAAAACAGACAATACGCACCTGCAAAGAACCTGCGCGTAGGTAGTACGTTTGCATGCTCGCTTTAGATCTCAATAATCTGGGCTTTCTCTGCGGTCACCTTGGATAAGAGCATTATCTTTAGGCGTAGTGCTCTGCCGACGAGCACAAGCTCAGATGATCAAGATGGCGATGGCTTTTGGCCTTAATGCCAGCTAGATTTGGAGCTTTCTACGATCAAGGAAGGATATGAAAAAGCTCATCGCAGTAATGGGGATCTGTGTCGCACTTGGCGGCTGCGCTACGTCGCATTACACCGCAGGCCGAGACTTTCCTTCGGCAAGTGTAGCGAGCATCACCAAGGGTAAAACCACCACTTCAGAACTGAAGTCCCTATTTGGCGAGCCCTACGCCAAGAGCGCCGTCAGCGAGACTGATGAGAAGTGGATCTACACCTACACCAACGGCTCAGCCCATGCCCAGAGCTACGTGGTCACCATGAAGGTGACGACTACGGGCACTCAGAAAACTCTCGACGTCTTGATCCGAAATGATGTGGTCATTAACTACACATTCAGCGAGGGCCCTGCGCCTGATACGACCACTGCGACGAACTGATGTCGCCACCTTGCTATTGGCCGACCCACCGCGTTCAGTAAGTAGTTGATGGAGCAAGCTCATGGACAGAACGTATGCCTTCGTGGATGAGTCCGGGAATTCCGACCTAGACACGTCAAAAGGTGGAAGCTCGGATTTCTTCATCGTGTGCTCCATTCTGGTGGCAGAGAAAGAGCTGGAAGCTGCTTATGCCCAAGCTGAAGAACTCCGAAAGCGTCATTTCCAAACAGGTGAGATCAAATCCAGCAATCTGAAGCCCAAGGATTCAGATCGCCGTGCCCGAATCCTCAACGAGCTAGCTGAGCTGCCATTCAAGCTCTATTTCACCGTCGTTGATAAGTCCCGAATTCACAAAGACGGCGGCCTCCGTATCAAGACCTCGTTCATAAAATACGTGAACGGGTTGCTCTACGAACGTTTGTTCCGCGCATACCCTGACCTCCAGATGATCGTAGACGAGCACGGTGGCCAGGAGTTTCAGGAGAGCCTCAAAAGCTACGTTGCAGAACGATTCGTGGACGACCTATTTGGCGATAAGGATGCCTTCCAGACGATGGCCAGTAAGGACAACGTGTTGGTTCAGGTTGCAGATTTCTTCGCTGGCTCAGTCGCTCAGATCTACGAAGAGAAAGCTTCGGAAGCAGCAGTTCTTGCCTACAAAAAGATCCTACGCAGCCTGACTCTTGGAATGCTTGAGTGGCCATCCAAGTACCAGTCTCTTCTGCCACCGCCGACGGATGAATCTGGGTATGCAGACTACCAGGTACACCAAGAAGCTCTCCGCCAGGCCGACCGTTTTAGCGAGCGCGTTGGTAAGCACCCCGATGAAGATGAGCGACTGCAGCTAAGCATCTTGAGGTTCTTGAGATTCCAGAGCGAATTCGTCACCAAGGACTACGTACTGACTACGGAGATCATGGCCCATCTAAAAGACAGCGGATTGGGAGAGGTCAACGGCCAGAGAATCCGATCCAGTGGCATTGCCAAGCTTCGGGATGCGAACGTCATCATCACAAGTGCGGCGAAGGGCTACAAAATTCCCCAGACACGTGCGGACATCAACGACTTCCTAGAGCGGGCATCCGGCATCGTCGTCCCTCTTCTCGAACGCGTTAAAAAAGCGCGCGATGTGTATCGGCTGAGCAGTCGAGGAGAATATGACATCGTCACTGGCAACCTTGCTGAGCTAGCCAAGCTGCTCGCTGCGCTCGAGGCGTTTGCAGATGACTGAATTCAGTCATGGCCAAGAACCTCACCAGGCTGCATTGATACAGGATGAAATCCTAGAGATCTTGAAAGAGGCCAAGGTGCTCGCGCGTAGATTCTATCGCCCTGTATCCTGAACCCGCAAAAGATTACGGGCCGTATGGGTGCAATTGATCTACGACAACCCTTCGATACTGTGCTCTTGGTGCTGCTTGATTCTGAGTTCAACGCATTTGCAATGTACGAAGCGAGCCGTGCCAAGGTAGAGTCAGCACTGACCCTGCCTGGCTCGAAAGCCAGAAATGAACGAGGAGCGCTGGCAATTAGGCAATTCATGTCGATAGGTAGATTGCGCTGGGCTCGCCATGAGCCTAGCGACTAAGCGTATTAACCGCCGTCTGGAGGCCGAGTGCTGCGGATATGTCCCGTGTGACGATCCAGGCTAATGTCCCTAATACGGCACATTAGCCACCACTTTTAGGCTTAATGACCCTATTTGGGTACATTACGCTGAGCAAAGGAATGCGGACAATGATGACTATAGCCCCTACCTAACCCAGACTATCTTCTGATTTGGAAGCAAGCCCCTAATGGTTCCTGGCATAGCTGCTAAATATTCCCGCAGGAATACTGCACCATAAAGATTCAACCGTAGCTGTATTTATGATTTTATTAAAAAAAGGCAGCGATGTAGTTCCACGCGCAAAAAAAATAATAATCGATGTGGTTCGCTACAAAGTTAGGTGCCGCAAGCGATAGGAAGTAGTGGACAATGGCTGCGTATAGACAGAAACACATAGTCCAAGCGAGCCAGTAAACGGTGCGTCCGGACAATATAGGTTTTTCAACCAAGCGCTTCCAGTCATCGGCAGACATGAAGTTGTAGATTTTCCTCCGCCATCCTTCTCTACTGCTGTCAGCAAGACTGTTAAAACGCAAGGTTGATAGAGTGTTGATAACTATGCTCAATATGAGAAGTACAGAAACACCGAGATATAGAATCGTGGTGGCTGTATCGGCTACGCCTGTAGTCGCTATCGGAGTCTTGAGAGCTAAGACAACACCCGCCACCGCGAAATCACGCCAGAGAGCTGATATTAAATCCCTTGTCGCAGTTTGTGTCTTATTAACCTCGTCCTGCAAACCCTTGCGCAGATCTCCCAGGCTTTTGACAGCCTCCTTGCTCTGATCCTGGAGATGAAAGGCGAAAGCTTCCTTGGCCCCCGAGAGGCTATTTTTTAAGAGTGGCGTTGAGCCCGAGGGCCACGTCGTCCCACTGTTCCAGTTGATAGCAATGTGGTTGTTGAAAAGTTGGAATTTCGTTTCACACTCCCTAGGGGTGGAGTAGATCCACTGGCAGGTGTCGTGAAGCGTTTCAAAATTGATATCAGCCCAGTTAATAGGCTGGTCTATAGCTATGGGGAGTGAGCGCCCGCCTCGGAATATTACATGAGTCTCATCACCTTCCTTGCGAATCTCGGCAGGCAAGCAAAAGGAAAGCCTTTCCACCGCCACGCGTTTCCAAGCTGTAAAAGGTTCGCTTTCAGTAATTGGCTCTGCAGCGAGCAGCCAGGGCTCAAGCGACGGTGGGGTAAGGGAGTGGGTAAGATCCCGTACCATTTTCCAAGGCTTTTCAGGATGTTGAGTGACGGTCGGTAAACTTTTATCTCCACCCATTTCTTTCACTAGAAACTGATGAGTAGAAAACTCAAAGGTTTCACCTGCAACCCATACACACATTTTTTTCTGTGAGTTCTGTGCTGAGAATTGATTTGTTCTCAGCCAGTTTTCGAAACCTTTTAAAGTGAGGAAATAACACCAACCATCATCCACTGGCTTCTCCAAAATGACTGTTAGTCTGTCATTTTCTACATCCTCCAAATCGAAATCCTTGATCTCGATACTGTCGGAAACCTCTCCAAAAAGCTCTATTATTCCGATGCCCTCAGAACAAACACGCTGGGCAAGATCTTTCAGCTCTCGAACAAACTCAGAAGACGTAATGCTTATTTCATCAACCCGCACTTTATTCGCAGTTTCAATCTGCGCAGAACCACCCGACGCCGTGAGTCGCTCAAAGAAGCTGCGAAGTTCCAGCGCTAGCTGCTTCATGATTCACGCAAGCGACTTGTACGGATAATAATGATAGTTTCATCCTTTCCATTTTCAATAGTTAAGCTTCCCTTTGCCCGTGCGGGCATATTGATGGTTATGCCTTCGCTTGTTACATATTTCTTTGCCTCATTGGTAGGTAACTCTTCCTCGTCATAGGAGAACACCTCACCAGTCAAATTCAGGCTTTCCAATTCTTTGTCGAAGGTCGCCCGAATTTCATCTTGGCCATTGATGCCAAAAAAATCTGTAAAGAATTCGTCGACTTCAAAGTCTTTACGTTTTTTCGCAATTTCAACGACTTTCTCAGCGACTTTTGATGTGATAGCAGGCGGCAGATCACCCAGGTGTGTCTTTACAGTTTTTTTGATTGCCTTAACCAAATCCACCGTCATTTCCTTTGAGTTCCGGAGGCGCTCTACTCCTAGGAATTCTTTGAAGAAGTCACTGATTCCTGAACGGCTCATTTTATCAATGATCACTACTTCTGCGTCTATGGAATCTAAATCAATAAGAGCGGACTTCTGCAGCGCTTTCGGTGATTCCGTAAAGTTATTGGTAACTGCCTGAAGTATTGCCTGGGCACCCTTGGTTTCAAACGTCACAACTTTCTCAGAGTCATACTTGATTAAAGAGTAAAACTTTTTAGCGCCTGTAACCAAACCAATTACAATCAATACGCCTGACTTCATCCGTTTATCGCCAAGGCGATGAAATTGTCGCGCCAGGCTCTTGGAGATATCGACAAAATTCGACTCGCCCTTTTCCCAACTATTCAATTTGGCCTTTACTTGAGATATTTCAGCGAAAGAGAATTTATTGCCCTTGAGGGTTTCTTTGATACGGTCAATGAAGAACGGCTCGAAGGTGCTTAAGGGGGTGTCGTCAAAAAGTATCGGATCATCGGCTCGATGATGCACCACGTGGAAAATGAAATTCTCGATTTTCAGCGCTTCGATTTCTTTATCAGTAAGAGTGGCCAAGTTGAATCCTCATCCTTGCTGGTGGCGACATGACATTAAGCATTGATCTAAGCACCTTTCCAGCGTTATGCCAGCGCCTTCCGCCGGGCATAGCAGCAGATTACTGTATGAATATACACCCCGAAGGAAGGATTGGCTTCCGTATTCCCCATCCGGGATTACTTGTCCGATGGAAGGCTCCAGACGAGCGTCTTCCAGCGGGAATCATCACTGACCACCCGCATTGCATTTTTTGAGATTCGTACTGCGCTTTAATAAAAAAAGCATTAATTGATTTTATTATTATGTCGTGGGATGCTTCTCTGCATCTGACAGGAGATCCATCCCATGAACGACATTATTTCACTCATCGAAAACGCCGCGAAGACGAAGAATGACCTGGCGTCCGCATCTATCCGCATGCCCAAGGAGCTCTACTCCTTCATCGAAGGTTTGGCTGATCAGCTCGATCTGAGTCGCCAGGAGACAATGCTGAAACTGCTCGAGAAGGGGGTTGAAGCCGCCAAGGCTGCTCTGAAGCTTGATGACAAAGAGCAAGCGGCGGTAGACATTGAGTTAGTCGAACCATCGAGCTTCCACCTTCTGAATACGAACAAGCGTCACTCATTGGAAGACCATGACCGTATGCTCAGCGAGGGTAGCGCAGCAGCTTTTTATGCCCCTTGGAAGTACAACATTGACCGTATACAGAAAGGTGATGTGGTCTTCTTGTACGAAAATGGCAAGGGGATCGTCGCCTTCGGAAAAGGTACTGGCGAAACTGAAAAGCGTGAGCATCACGGCTATCTCGAAGAGTGCCATTTTCAGCGTTTAATGGATTTCATCATCTTGGATAAGCCGATTTCAGCTGCAGAGATCAAGAAGGCGGTGCAGAAAAACGTAGTCTTCTTGCGCACGATGTCTCCTATGCCAGATGGCGAGTTGCTGCTGAATCTGATCCAGAAACGCTCCGCGTGAAGTCTACTGGGGCCTAAAAACACTGTACTTAGCCCCCGATTGACGCAGCGTCAATATACAGAGCCTCTAGCGCAGAACTACGCAGGTGAGGCTTGCTTCGATAATCGTCGAGATAACGTCGTAAGTTGTGGTCAAGCGTGCAAGCGGAGCGCGCCGACCCACGACGGGCCAATGGCTTGAGGATGAGTGCCCGGAGGGCTAAAACCTGGCGTAGTCAGGGTTTGGTTCTCGCCAGCCGCATCCCCGAAGGGGCAAGCCCAAAGCAGAGGCAATGTGAACCTCCCTCGAACTACTAGGCAGGAAGGTCGCCTTCGCTCTCGAAGTAGGCTTTGCATCATTACCGAGGCAGCGCCTTCGAGAAAGTGCTCCTGACTGCTGATATCAAACCGCACAGGAATGATGAGAACGACAGATGCCCATTAAAGCTTTGCAGCCGCGTCAACAATCCCGAACGTACGAATCGAAAGGAGCACATCGGATACGTGCAGCTTCCAAACCTGCGCTCCTATTAATCCTCAGCCAGGATGTGTTTGGCATTACCTAGGAGACGGGCGAGATTTGGCTGCTTGACCAGGTTTATAGCTAGCTCTGGGGGCATGCCAAGGCGTCCGAGCAGGCAAAGCGTAAACAGAACTTGAAGCCGAAGCACCAATGCTACTAATGCGGCTCCCTTCAAAGCCTTCTTCTCACCTTTTTCATCGTAGTGGGCGTGATAGTTTCTGGTGTTTTTGGTGTCCTTTACCATTAATTCGACGGTCGCCTCGCCTCCAAATACTTCAACGAAGGGCTCAAGCAATGCGGTCAGCCGCTCACCTAGTGTCAGCTCATTCGCGAAGCATAGGCGTTGCTTGACCCATTCCCGCTCAGCCTCGGGCACTGCTTCTACGATGCCTGCAAGCTTTTTGTTGAACTCCGCTTTCGACCACCTATACCCTGGTAGCGTCCTGCGATGAAAGGCTTCAAGCGCCTGGGCGATGGCCAGAAACTTTGTATCGTTATAGGCCAAGCCTTCATCCTGGACGGCGAAATAATGATGAAGAGCTGGCATCAGCGTGTCGTATTCGTCCAGCCATGCTTGAAGCATTGCGCTGAACTGCTCGGAAATTTGCGAGTAAGGAAGAAGCATCGCACGAGCGCGCTTTTTCTTGGCGGTCGTCCCATTGTTCAGACTCTGGAAGTAGACGTCCTGCCACCGAGGAATCTTCTCTCCTTCTTCTTGAGAGCTCACGCGGAGCGAATGGATCGCGACGGGGTGCCCAATGCATAGAGCTAGGAAGCGGGTGATCTTGTGCGAGAGAGAGACGAAGAAGGATAGCGGCTTGCAGGAGTCGGCTTTGATGGTAAGGCACGCTTGCTGCCGAAGCTCGGTAACTGGGTATTTGACCTTACCTGGGAAGGTAGCCTTCATCCCGATCTCAAGTATGACACCCTCCTGCAGGTGGCATGTGACAGTCGACGCATGCCAAAGTCGATTACGCAGTCAGAGGGTTTCATCCCCAGGATCGGTCTGAAGGCTGATTTCCCGTACCATTCGCTCAGCTCATCCACCGCAAACTCAAACTGGTCGAACTGGCACTCTTCAGGCATCCCCATCCCGATGTAGGCGATCCGAGCGGTGATCAGAGATGTAGCGGCACCGCCGCCGAGCGACAAATTCATGGTTTCATAGGAGCAGTCTTCGAGAGTGGTGTACCCACCTTCGATTTTCCCTATTAGACGACCAATAAACATCTCATCGAATGATACGAACGCATTTTCATCTGACGTTAGATGGAGTTCAATTCGTCCACCATCCAGGATCTTAAGAATTCCTGGATAGCGTTTATCAGGTTCGGTGGGAGTAAAGAAGAATCCATTTTTTACAGTGGGTTCAGAGACGCGCATCAGTTTACTCCTGGGAGCCTATTAGCGGTGCGTTGAGGCAATGACTGAGCATAAACGTTGGACGTGGGTTTGAAATTTCTGCTGGGATTTGGATTTGCGGCAGCCGTACCTCACTGAGGGGCAAGTCCAGCGGATCTAACATAATAGCCTCTAACTACGAGACCGGATGGCTGCCGAAGGCCTCGCGAAGTAGGCTCTGCATCGTGTCCGAGGCTGGGCCCTGGAGAAAGTGTTCCTGACTGCTGATGTCGAAGCGCACAGGATTTATGTGAACGACAGTTGCCTCGTGACCCAAAGCACGTAGCGGTAGCTCAGCAGCCGGGTAAACGACCCTAGACGTACCAATCGAAAGGAAGACATCACATTCCTTGGCGGCAGCTAGACCTGCGCTCGATGCGTCTTCAGGCAGCATCTCGCCAAACCACACAACGCCTGGTCGGACATACCCATTACATACACTGCATCGCGGCGGCTCAATACGACTTCCATCCTCAGGCAGGGCTTCAGTCGTGAGGGGCAACGTAAACGCAAGCCCGCAATCGATGCACCTAGGAGAGTGCAGGCTTCCATGTAGATGAATCACATCCTGGCTGCCCGCCCGCTCATGCAGGTCATCAACATTCTGAGTGACCACAGTGAGCCTGGGCACATGCTTGGCAAGCTCAGCGATAGCGAGATGAGCACCGTTTGGCTGCGCCTGCAGAACCTTGTTCCGACGCCACTCGTACCACCCCCAACACAGTGATGGGTCAGTTCGGAAGGCTTCGCTGGTGGCGAGTTGCGCAGGATCAAAGCGTTCCCACAACCCTGTCAGTGCATCACGGAATGTCGGGATGCCGCTCTCAACTGATGCACCAGCCCCAGTGAAGATAACGACATGCTGAGCCTCCCGCAATTGCTGAGCTAGGGTACTGGTGGTCATGAGCATTCCTTGGGGCGGATTTCAGTTGAGGTGCCGACATTATGAGCGCTGGATTCAGCAAGTACCCCCAGTCGACCCTAGCGGGGGGGACACTGGGCAACGAAGAGTCAGAGCTACACGACGCGGGTTAATGAGCTTTGGACGATGTATTGAAAAATAGGCTCTAGGAACGATGGCATACCTTCCTCAAAAGTTGATGTGCTAGCACCCGAATCGTACCTGTACTCAAAAGTGGGCACGATGTGTCCACATCAATCAATGAGGACATCACGATGCTCTACACCCCAACCCTGAACGACGTTTGCCGCATGCTGAAGCAGCTTGACGACATACCTCGCCCCTACGGAGACAATGAAGGCTATCCCGTTAATAGTGATGCGGTGTACTACTCCCTTTACCCGGAACACCAAGAGTTTGTGAATAATCTACTCGAGATTCTCTATAGCTACACCCGGTTGCCTGCCGGTCAGGAGGTAAACGTGCGTTCGGTCAACTACTTGACTGGTCGTGGCTATCCCACCTACCTCGGTGTAGATCAGTACGACGCTTACCGACTGGTTGGCTCCGTTACTACCGAGAACTGGCTGATAGACATTTCAGACGCCAGCTCTCATAAAGTTGAAGACTAGCGTTAAAGTATCTGCTTGGACACAACCGTCCCATCCGCCAGCGTTTGCTTGATGTAAACGTTGACGGTGGGACGGCCTTGTTTATGTGCGTGGTTTTTTTCCTGTTTATAGAGCTTTCGACAAATACCGAGAATGGTCGTGTCGCCAATTATTTTGGTATCAATTTCCTCTCTCATTGCATCGTAAATGGTTTCGTGTGCATGGTTTGCATTTTCCCACCTTCGAGCGGAGCTAGGGTTATTAGGTTCGGCAAGTGGCTTTAAGCTAACAAAGAGCTCTGCAACTTTACTTTTTGCCGCGTTAAGAGGGCTCGGTGACATATGTTTTCGTTGTGCATTTTTTTTAGCGAAGCGCTTGTTGGCAACTGACTCAATACGAGGCATGATGAATGCTGTTGCCTGGCACATTCCTATCATATTGCTTGCGTCAATTAAATAGCTATAAGCCTCATCTATGCGGCCCTCTTGCTCTGCTCTAGAAGCTTGGATTAATAGTCCGCACATACCATATACAGCCTCTAACGATTGAGCAGGGGCGGATAGTTTTTCGGCAATTATGCTGTTCATTTCCTTCTCATCGTTAATGCTCATAATGTGGCGTATGAAAAGAAATATATCATCGCCGGGATGCTTTTCATCTCTTAGTGCTGGTATTGTTATGTGGTTGAAGTGGATGGAGAGGAATTCGTCTATAGTGTCGTTGCTTTTGGTTTTTAGTATTTTAAGAAAGACCTCTGGTAATTTTTCCAAAATTAAATCTTTGTAAAGTTTGAATGTGGCTTCGGTAAGGCGTGCGAGCTCTGTATGGAAACTCCGCAGTGCGCGGCTTTTTTTGCTGATTATCTTACCTAGCTCTTCATCGGAGTATTCTTGGGTCACGCACTCGTTAATTTTCGAAAATAGATATTTTATGTCTGATCGCTGAAGATCTATAATAGCTTTCCCATCAGTTTGCTGATTGATAATGTTGTTCTTTTCAATGATATCCCATAGAAGATCTTGCATTTTTTTGAAGTTTTCTGGGTCTTTGAAGAGATCTGGGTCTATATCCACAGGTTGGGCCTCAGGACTTAAGTGATTATCATCGTAATAGGGCTAGTCTAGTCGAGTGCTGCCTTGGCTAGACCGGTTTTTACGGCTGGCTCTTGAGTTCCAGCATCGATATGCTTGATATTTCAACCATTCATAGAGCCAGAAATTCTGGTACTGCTCAACATCTCTTATAGGCTGTTTTCAAGGATGAGGGAATCTGCAAGGCATTGGTGCGGCGGATAGGCATTTGGAATTGGGGCAACTTGGAGTGTAGCGAGTGCTGCCCCTTCTGCGGAAGCTTTTGCGGCATGCACTTTCAAGATGCGTCGTATACGTACCATTGCCGAAACTGCGACACGCAGACCTCGTTTGATTTTCTGAGTCATCAAGAAGAAGGTTGATTGGGGGCGAAATACATCTTCGTACCGGTTTGCAGTCGGGATTTTCCTCGATGCATCTTGCTGTCAAGGCGCGGGCCAGAATCATGAATTTCGACTTGATTCTGACCCTAGCTCAATCCCCCTATCAGCTGGTTCTAGATCCAAACTCGGCTATCCATTTTTGCAACGCTGTTACGTCTGCCTCAAAGACATCCAGCTCGAGAACGCTGCTGGGCAACTCGTCCGACTGGGCATGTTCAAACACTGAGTAGCGTGTCATCAGGTCATCAATGAATAGGCAGTCCTCATTCGTCACCTTGGCGACCTTGTGCAGCTTGCCCTGGGTGTTGATTGCACGCCTGAAACGTCCTACGACATCTGCCAGCAGGATGAACTCAATCGTCTTTTCAACGATGATCCTGAAGTCACTGCACGCGCTCTTGCCAAGCGCTTCGTAAGCATCGACCTCAGCGTTTTCCTGGTGCTTCTTGAGGCGTGTAATAGCGTTATCAATCAGCCCGCGCACCGCACTTTCCGGCTTTAGGTCTCGAGCGCTTGTAGTAGCGACGATCCCTGCAGTTTTTGCCATCCTCTGGAGTGACGTTAGCGTTGGCTTGACTGAGGGCATTCCTGGGATCGACTCCCATTTTTTGGTGACGGCTTCTACCTGAGCCACCAGAGAAAGTCGGTGAGTGAAAATGATGACCTGCCTCGTCTGAGATAGGGCCACGAGACGCTCGACTACTTTTTCTTCGAAGTCCTGATCCAGCGAAGAAATCGGGTCATCAAAAATGAACGGGGCCAGTTGGTTTGAGCCTGTGGTGTCCGCAAGGAACGCTGCCAGCGCAGCGATCCTGGTCTCTCCTTCGCTCAAGATGTAGTCCAGTCCATGGGTGCCATTTGCTCCCACCAGGTTCAAGCCGAAGGTGATCTTGCCTTTGCCCCCGGATTTACTTTGCGGCGCGATTGGAAGGCGGTGTCCGCCGAGGCGCTTCAACTCATCCAGGAATCGAGATTGATAGCCGGCATCAAGCTCGGTCTTCGCCAGCTCGTTTTTCTTCGTAGTCAGGGCATTGGTGGCGGCTGAGCGCGAAGCTTTATCTATCGCTGCAACGGCGATCAACCTAGCCCTTTCTGCAACAATTGACGCTTTGTTTTGAGAGAGCCACTGCTTGGCTTGGAGTTGCTGAACTCGGCTCTGCACGGCTTGGCGATGTTCATCTTTCAACAAGGCCGACAGGCTCAGCTCCTCTTCGATGAGTTTTGCAGACTTGGTCTTTGCCGCCTCGTTTATGCCCGACCAGTCGAAAGGTTGCAGGGTGCCTACAGGGCTGCCCAGTGCAATTTGATCAAACCGTGCTTTCAACAGGCCAAGCCAACTGACCCCATCGGCCTCTTCAAAACCTAGAGTGGACATGTGGACAATCCAGTCAGCTTGTCCGGGAAGAATTGGCAGCCGCTTTTTGCGATCAGCAAAACCATTTTCAGCCGTCTTGGCGGTTGTTTCGAGGCCGTCGGTCACGAACTTCTCAAACCCTGTCAGTCGGGCTTTGGCGTCCTCGCTGAGGCTTTGGTGGCAAAGTACGCAACGTGAGTCAGCTGAGACGTTAGGGAACGCTATATCGACGTAGGCTGTGCCGGTGGAATAGGCACGTGCTTGCTCCCACATTTTCTGCCAGGTCGCTGAGCCAACACCCTCAAGCTCTGCTTTCCCGAAAATAGCTGCCGCTGCCTCTTCACAGGTGCTCCTCGCTTTGACGGCGGTATTCTTCAGGTTTTCCAGTTCACCCGCCGTCGCATCGTTCAAGCCCAACTGAAGTGTCGACATCGCTGTCTCGATACTTTTCAGGGCCGTTTTTTCTTTGTTGATAGCCAAAAGACGACCGGCGATGTCCTTCTCTGCAAGCAAGGCTTCGCTTTCTATACGCTCCCGATCAAGTTGGTCGGTATACAGACATTCCTTATCAATGCTCGCGGGCGCAGTCGTGCTCTTCAAGGCGGAAAGCCATTTCGCTTCGACTGTTTGACTCAGGCTCTGAGCCATGGCGGGTAGTGCTTTGCTGAGCAACGCCTTTTCTCTTGCAAGCTCCGCGCTAACGGCATCTGCGGTGGCGATCAGCGCGGATACAAATTTCATCCGGCTTGGCTCATAGCAAGCCTCAGTCCTGGTCATGTACTGCTGAGCAGCCTTGGTATCGAACACCTGTGCATGCCGCAGGGCTTTGTGAGGCCCACTGGGAATGTCCCAGTGAACATCAACCGGCTTACCGTCGATTGACACCTTGAACTGTGCACGACACGGAGTCGGTGCTGGATCGAAGACATTTCCGTGAATATCGTCTTTGGAACGTGATCCGCAGATCTGCTTGAGCAACCTTGCAAACCCGCTTTTGCCGGTTCCATTCTGTCCGTAGATAACAGACAGGTTACTCTTGCCGAAGGGGAGGTTGGCGCCAGGCTTGATGGCGTTCAACCCATGCACATCCAGGATCTCTTCAATCCGAAGCATGGGTCTATTGGCGACCTGCGATAACGTGCCGGGCGTAACGCTTAGAAATCCTGTATCAGCCTCACCCTTGGCTTCGACCTTGCAAAGCCTGGACAGCTCTTGGATTTCGTCCTGGTTCAGCTGCCGCTTCGAGTCAATAAGCATTCGAGCTGCAGTCTGCAACCATTTGGGGCGCCCATTCAGCCACGTCTCGAAATCATCAGCTACAACTGGCACTGCCTCAATCTTCGTCATGGTGCACTTGTCTCAAGAGGGAATCCCTGAGCGTAGGCACTTGGTGGCGTTTTGGAATTATTTAGCCAGCAAAATAGCTACAAGATGTGGCAGGGAAGCGTCCTCTGTTGCCCGAGCGCTAGGTATTTTTGGCAGAGAAATAGGCTCATGTACAAAACGGCGTCTTCGATTTCCATTGTCAGCGGCACCTGAAGGTGGAATTCGCCGAGCGCGCATGAGCCAGAGCTCTAACGCGAAAGTAGCCAGTTGTGGATGGTCAAAGCCCAGAACCAGGGGCGATGTCTGAGCCAGCTATAGCAGGCGAACCATGCGCCAGTGAGTCGCTCAAGGAATCCGATTTAATTGCGTCCGTTGATCAAATTTGATACGTTTGAGTGGCAAGGGCTAGATTTTAATTTCCCTTCTAAGAGGTTAATGCTATGACCAACCGTACCGAGACACTGCGACCAGAGGTGAAAACCCTGGCAGAGCTGGGAAATGGTGTGGGCGGCATCAAAATTTGTCCCCAGGATCGGGCAGGAACTTTGGAAAAAATTCTGAAGGCGCTCGAGATTTCGAAGGAAAGAGCTCGCAACCATGCCAGAGTCGCCCACTGACAGCACCATCATTCGACGTGACATCACCGGCGTCGAACTTAGTCATCTGTTCTTCGAAATCAGCAACGAAATCGGCTATACGCATGACATTGCTGGCACCTACGTAACCCACCTCCAAGATTTGATGACTCTCTGGGCAGGTCAGGGTTTCGTGGAAATTTACACCCAAGACCATGATCGCTCTTGGGGACGCGTCAAAGACTCCAATTCCACTCCTGGGTCTACGCCTTGGTACATGGGTCTATATCATGCTCGAATTCAGCGCGGTGAGAATGACCCTCTAGCTGTAGTGGTTTTTGAGCCGCAGGTTCAGGATGGTGTGACAGGCCATATCGCCAGTATTCGTTTTATGCTCGATCACGACGACATGTTCGGAGTGGGCAGCGATAAGTTCAACCCAAAGCGTATGCGTGAGATTCGGGTACGGATTTATGACTTCATCAAAGAAGCCGGCCTTCCGTCCCTGATCGACGAAGCCTCCTGACTTTGCCTCATGTCGGCCCTTGATGCTCAGGGGTCGGCAAAGTTCTCACCCATTCCCTACCAAAATCACCTTCGTTTCAAGATCTCGACCGGACTCCCGAGCTTCGCGAGCGCAACCTTTGCCTTTAATCATGGTATGAAAGCAGCGCGCTTCGGCACGAAATTCTTCAAAATCCCGCTTGGCCGGCCATGACTAATGCACAAGGTTCCTCGGGAAAGAAGGCTCACTTGGGAACAACGTGATAACGAACCGACGACTCCAAGAATTTTCTGTTCAGATACTCCGGTGTTAGTTGGCCGGTGTCTTGGAGTTGAGCCCGTAGGTTCTCATCCATCAATACAAGATCAGGACTCACAGGCATAGGGAGAAAGCGTACGGTGAACAGGGCTACGTTCGAGTCGGGAAGAATGAACTTTTCACCAGTCGTCGAGTAAGGCACCCACACTGTTTCTCTCAGCCGCTCTTTCCCTTGGATGAAAAAAGATGTGAGAGCCATCGATGCGACTTGACGGGCGATTGCATGAGGGTTCCCAGCGCCTCTAAAAAGGCGAACTGTCTCATTGTTTTGCTTGACCTCGTCCTCTTCGAGCTTGACCTGAGATGGCATCCATTCTTCAGACGATTGCCATTTTCATCCAGCATCTCGCTGGGAGCTTCGTGAGGACAGTGGTCGTTCTGGTACATATCTCATGGCTCGAATAAGTTTTTAGGCGAACCGGCGAGCAGGTATGCGCCCTCTGTGACGTTGTTACAACTCGCCGCGCTTCAACAGCAGCGGCGCAAGAATTTCCCATACGCCGCGAGTAAGGCTCTTCCACTGCGCCAATGAAAGGGTATGCGGATTCAAGCGTATAAAGTTCATATTTTGGCGCCGACCATCCCTGTTGCACTTGGTGTACGTCTCTAGCTTTTGGGGGTTGAGCTCTTAGTGCTGGTGGCTCCTGAGCATCGTGTTCAGCTGTCGTTGTTGGCTGACCAGCCAGTGAAAGCGGATTTACGGATCATGGGAAACCTCAGGTTTTGAGTGGATTGATGCTGCCCTGAGATGTTCGTCTATCACCCGATAATTATCGTGCAAGGAATCCGGTTTGATTTCTGAGACATGACCAGGTGCTCAAACTGCATGGTCATTTCTGCCTCGCGCTGACTCATGACGCTCCTGCTGATTTCTTGCGAGCTAAGTTTTGAGCGCAAGCGGAGCGCGGCGGCCCACGATGGGCCAAAGGCTTGAGGATGGAAGCCCGGAGGGCCAAAACCTGGCGAAGCCAGGGTTTGGTTTACGACAGCCGTACCCCGAAAGGGGCAAGCCCAAACCGGATTCTTCGTGAGTCGCCATCAGATGCGGCTCACGAAGACATTGGGCATGCCCCATCTAGCGAGGCAGCTCTGTTTACCAGCCTAGAATTTTTTCGACTGCAGTTGTGAGCTTAACTCGGTCAGTGACGCTGCTCAGATCTTTGTGATGAAGCGCGTTCTCTGCAGCATGCACGTCAGCATCACTATCCTTGCCGTGCTTGCTCAGCAGCTTATCCAGGAAGTACAGGACTTCGTAACCTTCATCCTTGTCCACCTGCCGACGATCTTCCAAGCCTGCAAAAGGAGCATCGTTATCATCTCGAGTCCAGGTGTAGGTGTAGACATCGGTTTGAAGTTGAGATTTTTTCAGTTTTACAGCCATGTGAACTCCATTTACTTAATACAGCTGGTGCGGAAATGAGCGCTCCTTGCGTTCCAGGGCCCCGCCTCGTAGGGCGAGCACGATGGTGCTTGGGCGCGCTCATCCTGCCTCAGCTTTGACGCAGTGTCACGGGGTTGGTGGCTTCTTGCTATCGTATTTTGTAAGGAAGTGCTGCCATGATGCAGGTGGGACATGCTAGGCAGGCAGGCAGGGCTGGTGGTATCAGAGCTTGCTACTGTCGGGGGGGTGTGAGCCTGATCCACTGAGGTATGAAATCTTGGCGGTTCCCGCTTCGCAGATTAGCGCGTCGCGCTGCTTTGCTTACTCGCCTAGTGCCTAGATAACTGGACGCCAGTTTGCCGTCCAGGTGGAAATCAGATATGTCGTTAGCGCTCAGAGGTCTTTCGGGGATGATGTGGGCGGTTTGGTCTAAGATGCCTTTCGGTTCAAGCCGCTCTCAGGCGCTAAAATAGTAGGCCCATAGATCATTACCTCCGAACCTTTTTTCTTAAGTTGAGCGGTATAGCTCAAGAAATACTCGTCTTGGCGGTAGCTGGTGTAGATTTCTTTTATCTCGCTCACGTTGTCATATGAGACGATCCAAGGTTTGTCGATATTACCTAGAGCGTTAGCGATCTGTACGTGATCGTCATGCACGTAGAAGTTTCTGTAGAGGCCAGATCCCTTAATGTAATAGGGGGGATCAAGATAGGTGAGGGATTTCTTCGGGAAGGTTGGAATTACATTATCAATGAAGCTCAGAGCATCTTCATTATAGATCTTGATTCGGTTCTTGTATTTCCCGATCAGCTCTATGCGCTTGACAAGTTCAGGTTTATTGAAGCGGACATCTAGCTTCCATTTGCCTGCTTGCTCTTTTCCACCAATAACGCCGGCTTTCAAGATGCCCGAACGATTAGTGCGATTGAGGAAAAAAGTCGCCATTGCAAGGTCAACGACCGAACAATCTTCTGGGTTATCAAGTATAGCCTTGAATCTATGCCAGTTTTCCATTGTTACAGGAGTGTCGTGTATAGCTTTGCTAATGTCGTCGGTATGATGAACTACGGCCTGCCAGAACGAGTAAATGGCTGGATCTAAATCATTAATGTGTATAACTGAGGCGTATTCGTGGAACATGAGCTCCAGAGCGACACCGGCCCCGCCCGCATAAGGCTCTGCGTAGTGGCCATCGTGCAAGTTGTTCACTTCAAAAACATTTTTAATGAAGTGAGCAAATTTTCCTTTACCGCCAGGATAGCGTAGCGGAGTGGAAAATACCCTAAAAGCGCCCATGAATCCTATCCCAGTATATCAAACGGTTCATGAAAGCACATTTTCAGGTATTTTCCAATAGCTTACGCCCAGATGGCTTCCAGCATCGGACGGTACTCTTCGGCGATGTCCTTCAATTCTGAAGGTACTGGGGCGCCATGGGCGCTGTGAACGAACAGGTTGAAGTGATCAATCGAGCCTGGTTGGTCATAGGAGCCAGCTCTCTTGAAAATTGCCTTCGCAGCCCCTGTTGCAACTAATTTTTCTGTTTCTAAAAGCTTTATCACTGCCTGAACTTTAAGAGACAGTTTATCTCCTCCAACGCCCCCGCGTATTTCGGCATTTGTGTCCCAGCGAAGTACCGGGGTTCCCGCATCCTTTTTTATTTTAATGAATTCGTCGCAGGTGGTTTCCAAGAATACCCTGAATGTGATGGCAGTTGCGTTAGGGCAGTCATCAACTTTCAATACCGTGCGAAGCTCTCGATAAATAGCGTTTATCCGAGAATTTTTAATACTGAAAGACCAAGGTAGCAGATACTTCCGCGCGCGAGACTGCGGCTTTGCTCGAGTGCCTGGATCCTTTTGAGGGTCTGGCTTTGTATTGCCACTATCTTCCGGCTTCTCAGCTTCACTTCCACCTGTACTCGAGCCTTTAGTAGTGCCGGACTCTTGGCCGCCACCACTTTGGCTCTCCCCTCCATTCTTGCCCTTGTTACCATCTCCGCCAACCTCGGAAGCTGGAGGTTTGCCCTTAGATAATTCAGCAAGATTGTCAGGTAGGATTTCAGGCGGAATGTGGCCAAGCGTCTTTGTACGGTCAGGATCTGCCCGGACGTCGTTAACGTTGTAGCCGTGTGAGACAAACATATCCAGCATGAACTCAACCGACGGAGCTATGTGCACTAGCGGAAGTTGCGGTGTGAGTATTTTACTTTCTACCTTCAGACGGAAAAAATTCTGGCCGATAGTAGATGAAAAAAGTCGCGTCAGCGTCGTGACGTCGACTTCGAGACAATCTAACGCCGCTTTTTGAGTGAATATGTGCTGATTGTCATTAATCATATTTCTAAGCTGGCGACCGATAGACTCAATGCCCGTCTGGCGGGCGCGTCGCTCATCTCGAATGTCGCTATCCCAGCCTACTCGACCTATGCCTCTATTCTCGCCGGTGTGCTTCAGCTCCACCCATATGTCACCAGCAGCACGGCTTGATACAACGCTGCATTGCAGGCTTTCGGGGACGCCATCGGCAAGGTTGTTATGGGCTTTGAGGAACCCCTTGTAGCCGCGATCTGTTGGGCAGAGGTCAGGGCGCTGTAGTAGCTTCAGAGCTGTCAGTCTGCGATTGCCTTCAAGGACGATGAAGTTGCCATCTTCATCGGACGTGACCAGCTGGAGCTCAGTGGGGTCAAGGCCGTGCTCAACAATATGCTCGGCAAGGCGAAGAATCTTCTTGGCATCGTCTGGATCTGCCAGCATGAGCTTAATTGCCTCACGTTGGTTCTGGGCGATGTCATTACCAAAACGAACATTCTCCTGGTCGAGCTTGATCTTATCCAGCGCGATAACCCGTATATCCCGCATCATTGCATGACTTTTCATATTCCGTTCCGTTGGGGAATCCAGTGCTGGCACGATGATAATACAAAGCACGTGCGCAAGAGTGGACAGCGGATCAACAGATTCGCGTGTCTTTCGGACATCTCCGCAAGCGCTTGAAAAACTAGACTATTCGGGTCGAACTGTGCATAATTGATTCTGCACCTCGGGAAGGCTTGAATAGTGTCTTATACACAATCCGAAATGTGCAATTTTAGCGTCGCATGAACGGGTTCGGCCTGCCGTACAACACCGCCGCCCTGGCCCTGCTGACGCATATGCTGGCCCAGCAATGTGACCTGATCCCTCACGAGATCATCGTCACCACCGGCGACACGCACGCTTACAGCAACCACATGGAGCAGATCCAGACCCAACTGGCGCGCACACCGAAAAAGCTGCCGGAACTGGTGATCAAGCGTAAACCTGCGTCGATCTACGATTATAAATTCGAAGATTTTGAAATCGTTGGCTACAACGCCGACCCAAGCATCAAGGCTGACGTGGCTATTTAAAACGGGTGGGAGGGGCAAGCCCCCTCCCGCCTTTTTTATGATCAGTGGCCGTGGCTTCTGCCCACGTGTGAAGGCTCAGCCTCGCTGGCCGCGACACTGCCGCTGACTTCCAGCCGCTGCAAAATCCCGCACTGATCCAGATCCGGCCCACCACCGCAGCGTTGGCGCAGGTCGAGCAATTGCTCCTGCAACGCCAACAGCCCATCAATCCGCGATTTCACGTGGTGGATATGTTCGTCGATCAACGCATTCACGCTCTCGCACTGGTCCTGAGGGCTGTCGCGTAGCCCAAGCAGGCTGCGGATTTCCCCAAGCGTCATGTCGAGGCTGCGGCAATTGCGGATGAAAATCAGCCGCTCAGTGTGCGCCTGGGTGTACACGCGGTAGTTGGCATCGGTGCGTGCCGGGGGTGGCAGCAGGCCTTCCTTCTCGTAATAACGGATGGTTTCCACCTGACAGTCGGTCAGTTTGGCCAATTCGCCGATCTTCATCGCAGCAATCTCCAAATGGGTGCTTGACCCTATAGTGGCTACAGGGTCTTTACTTGGCAACAGGCACCTTTACGGACGCGACCAGATGAGCGACTCCCTTCACACCCCACATAAGCATGATCACGACCATGACCACGATCATGGCCCCAAAAAACTCACGCCTGTGCACGACCACGGCCATGCCGGTTCCTGCTGCGCAAGCGACGCCGCGCCTGCGGTGGTAACGCTGAACCAAGCGCCTTCCGACGGCGCGCGCCTCAGCACCTTCCGCATCGAAGCCATGGACTGCCCCACCGAGCAAACGCTGATCCAGAACAAACTGGGCAAGCTCGCCGGTGTGCAGCAACTGGAATTCAACCTGATCAACCGCATCCTCGGCGTCACCCATGACCTGCCGAGCACTGCGCCGATCATCGACGCGATCAAATCTATCGGGATGCAGGCGGACCCCATCGAAGAGGGCGTTCCCGCCGCCGCGCCACCCGCGAAGAAACACTGGTGGCCGCTGGCGTTGTCCGGCGTTGGTGCGTTGGCTGCCGAAGTGCTGCATTTCACCAATGCTGCGCCGACATGGGTGATTGCCGTGGTGGCGTTGGTGTCGATCTTCAGCGGCGGCCTCACCACCTATAAAAAGGGCTGGATAGCCCTGAAAAACCTCAACCTGAACATCAACGCGCTGATGAGCATCGCCGTGACCGGCGCGCTGCTGATTGGCCAGTGGCCGGAAGCTGCGATGGTGATGTTCCTGTTCACCGTGGCCGAGTTGATCGAAGCCAAGTCTCTGGACCGTGCGCGCAACGCCATCAGTGGCTTGATGCAGATGACGCCCGAACAGGCCACGGTGCAGCAGGCCGATGGCTCATGGGTGGAAAAAGACGTCAAAAGCGTTGATCTTGGGACAATCGTTCGGTTAAAACCTGGCGAGCGTGTTGGCCTGGACGGTGAAGTCACCGCCGGTCAATCCTCCATCAATCAGGCGCCGATCACCGGTGAAAGCCTGCCCATTGAAAAACCGTGGGCGATAAAGTCTTCGCGGGCACCATCAACCAGGCCGGTTCGCTGGAGTACAAGGTCACCGCGGCGGCCAACAATTCGACGCTGGCGCGCATCATTCATGCCGTGGAGCAGGCTCAAGGCGCGCGGGCGCCAACCCAGCGTTTTGTCGACAGCTTCTCGAAGATCTACACCCCGGCGGTGTTCCTGTTTGCCTTGGGCGTGGCGCTGATTCCGCCGCTGTTCATGGCGGGCGTGTGGTTCGACTGGGTCTACCGCGCACTCGTGCTGTTGGTGGTGGCGTGCCCGTGTGCACTGGTGATTTCCACCCCGGTGACCATCGTCAGTGGCTTGGCGGCGGCGGCGCGCAAAGGCATCCTGATCAAGGGCGGTGTGTACCTGGAGGGCGGTTACAAGCTTGATTACCTGGCCCTCGACAAGACTGGCACGATCACCCACGGCAAACCGGTGCAAACCGATTACCTGGCGTTGTTCCCCAACGTCGAAGACCGCGCGCCGGCGCTGGCCGCCAGTTTGGCCGGGCGCTCCGACCACCCGGTGTCGTTGGCCATTGCCAAAGCGGCTGTGGATAAAAACCTGCCGAGCCACGTTGTGGATAACTTCGAAGCCCTGCCCGGTCGCGGTGTGCGCGGTGATATAAACGGCGAAACCTACCATTTGGGCAACCACCGTCTGGTCGAAGACCTGGGCCTGTGTTCGCCGGAGCTTGAAGAAAAACTCTTCGCCTTGGAGAAACAAGGCAAGTCGGTGGTGTTGCTGCTCGACAAGTCCGGCCCGCTGGCGCTGTTCGCCGTGGCCGACACGGTCAAAGACAGCAGCCGCGAAGCCATCCAGCAACTGCACGACTTGGGCATCAAAACCCTGATGCTCACCGGCGACAACACCCACACCGCTCAGGCGATTGCGGCCCAGGTCGGCATCGACCAGGCCCAAGGTGACCTGCTGCCGACTGACAAACTGCAGGCCATCGAAACCCTTTACGGCCAAGGCCACCGGGTGGGCATGGTCGGTGACGGCATCAACGACGCCCCGGCCCTGGCCCGCGCCGAAATTGGCTTCGCGATGGCCGCCGCCGGCACCGACACGGCCATCGAAACCGCTGACGTGGCCTTGATGGATGATGATTTACGCAAGATCCCGGCTTTCATTCGGTTGTCGCGGCAAACCTCGAGTATCCTCAAGCAGAACATCGCCCTGGCGCTGGTGACCAAGGCGGTCTTCCTTGCGGTCACCTTCCTGGGCATGGCCACTATGTGGATGGCGGTGTTCGCGGACATGGGCGTGAGCCTGCTGGTGGTGTTCAATGGCCTGCGCCTGTTGCGCAAATAACTGAGGTGAGGGTGGTGTGCTGAGTGCCGAACTGAAGGCGTTTTACAGAGTGGCCCGCCTGGGCAGCATTACCCAGGCGGCGAAAAAACTCGGCCTTAGCCAGCCCACGGTCACCACGCAGATTCGCAACTTGGAAAGCCAGTACGGCGTTGAGCTGTTCTACCGTGGTGGCCGCCGCCTGACCGTCAGCGACGACGGCGCGCGCCTGCTGCCGATGGTCAAGGCGTTGTTGCAGCAAGAAGCCGATATTGAGTTTTTCCTGCGCAACAGTGGTCAGCTCCAGGGGGCGCTGAGGATTGCCGCGACGGCGCCGTATTACATCCTCGACCTGGTCAAAGCCTTTCGCGAACGCCTGCCGCATGTGGAGGTGTCGGTGGAAATCGGCAACTCCCAGTCGGTGCTGGAGGCGCTCGAAGAGTACCGGGTGGACGTCGCCGCCTCCTCGCAATTACTTGAAGACCCGCGGTTGATCCGCCGCGTGCTTGGCACCGACCCGCTGGTGCTGGCGGTGCATCGTAATCACCCGTTGGCGGCTTTGGATACTGTGCCGCTCACGGCACTGGCGGGGCATACCTTGCTGATGCGCGAAACCGGGTCCACCACACGGCGTTTAACTGAAGAGATGCTGCAAGGCGCAGGCGTGAGTTACGGCCCGCTGCTGGAGATCGGCAGCCGCGAATCGATTCGCGAGGCGGTGCTGCGCAATATCGGCATCAGCATCATTGCCCGCCAGGAAGTGCCGCATGACCCGCAGTTGCGCGTGCTGACCATCGAGCATGCACCGCAGATCGCCGAGTATTTGTACTGCCTCAAGGAAAGAAAAGGCGCGCGGCTGCCTGCCGCGTTTCTCGGTTTGGCGCAAGAAATGTCGCCGCTCTGACCGACAAGCCCCATCGCCACACAAACCCAAGCACTACAGACGCACTCCGAATTCCTACACAAATCCACCAATACCACTATCGCCACGTTTTGCCTTTCTGCCACACCAGGGACGCATTGCCTGCCTAGCATGGCCTTCATCAGTTTGATGAGGTGCCTCCATGAACACTGCCCCAACCAACCCCGGCGCGCCGATGACGGTGCGCGGGATCCAGAAGCGCTTCGGCGCCTTCAAGGCGCTGGACAACGTGTCGCTGGACGTCGCCGCCGGCGAGCTGGTGTGCCTGCTGGGCCCGTCCGGTTGCGGCAAAACTACCTTGCTGCGCTGCATCGCCGGCCTGGAACGCCAAGACAGCGGTGAGCTTCACTTGGGTAACCGCGATGTGTCGCAACTGCCGCCTCAAGCGCGCGACTACGGAATTTTGTTTCAGTCCTACGCGCTGTTTCCCAACCTCACCGTTGAAGAGAACATTGGCTACGGCCTGACCGGCAGTGGCCGCGACGAAGTGCGCAAACGCGTCGGCCAGATGCTGGAACTGGTCGGCCTGGTTGGCAGCGAAAAGAAATACCCCGGCCAACTCTCCGGCGGCCAACAACAGCGCGTCGCCCTGGCCCGTGCGCTGGCGCCGGCGCCTTCATTGCTGCTGCTGGACGAACCGATGTCTGCCCTCGACGCGCGTGTGCGTGAGCATTTGTGCAGCGAACTGCGCCAACTGCAGCGGCGCTTGGGCGTCACCACGTTGATGGTGACGCACAACCAGGACGAGGCCATGTTGATGGCCGACCGCATTGCCGTGATGAACAACGGCAAAGTCGAGCAATACGCCACGCCGCAAGAAATCTACGACCGCCCGGCCACGCCGTTCGTGGCGGAGTTTGTCGGCCAGGGCAACTGGCTGCCGTTCAGCCGCAACAGCGCCAGCCACGCTCAGGTCGGCGGGATGAACATGCGCTTGGCCGACGATGCTGGCGTGGCCAAATCCGGCCGTCTGTTCTGCCGCCCGGAAGCCATCAGCATCAACCCGCTGGGGCATGAAGAAAACCTGTTCCCGGCCAAGGTCTGCGAGATCACGTTTCTGGGCAACCGCTGCCGCATGCGCTTTGAGCTGGAGCAGTTGCCCGGTCACCCATTGCTGGCCGAACTGGCCCCGGAAGCGATGCCGCGCCTCGGTGCGCAACACATCTGGGTGGCGTTGCCGCCGCGCAGCCTGCAGGTGTTTGCTTGAGATGGCCGCCGATATGACGCTGCCGCTACCCGGCCACGTGGCGCGCAACGTTTCCCGCGCCGAACTGGGCGACCGCATTTTTGTACTCGGCGGCAAACTCGTCTGGCTGTTGCTGCTCGGTGTCGCCGTATTGCTGCCCTTGCTGGCGATCTTCTGGCGTGGCTTCAGCAGCGAAGCCGGGCAGGGCGGCGGCTGGGTCGCGGCGCGCGAGCTGGTGACCAGCGATAACTTCCACTGGCTGCTGGGCAATAGCCTGAAAGTTTCCCTCAGCGTTGCGGCCATCGTCGTACCGCTGGCCTACCTGTTTGCCTACGCGCTGCAACGCACGCTGATTCCCGGCAAGGCGATGTGGCGCGGCCTGTCGCTGCTGCCGCTGATGGCGCCGTCGATGTTGCCAGGCATTGCGCTGGTGTATCTGTTCGGCAATCAGGGCCTGTTGCGCGGGTTGCTCTCGGACAATATCTACGGCTTCTGGGGCATTGTGCTGGGCGAGGTGATCTACACGTTCCCACACGCCTTGATGATTCTGCTGTCGGCGCTGTCGTTGGCGGATGCGCGATTGTTCGACGCCGCGTCGAGCATGGGCGCCAGCCCGGCCCGGGCGTTTCGCAGCATCACCTGGCCGGCCACGCGCCAGGCAGTGTTCGCCGCGTTTTGCCTGGTGTTCACCCTGACCATCACCGACTTCGGCGTGCCCGTGGTGGTGGGCGGGGACTACCAAGTGTTGGCGCTGGAAGCCTACAAGGCGGTGGTCGGCCAGCAACAGTTCGGTCGCGGCGCGTTGATCGGCATGGTGCTGCTGCTGCCGGCGCTGTTCAGCTTTGGCGTCGACGCCTGGTTACGCCGCCGTCACGGCGATTCCATGAGCGGCCGAGCGCAAGTCTTCCAGCCCGCGCCGTCGCGCTTGCGGGATGGCTGTTACCTGGCGATCGTGATGCTAATTTGCGCTGCGTTGCTGCTGGTGTTCGGCATGGCGGTGTATTCCTCATTGGTCAAGTTCTGGCCTTACAACCTGTCGCTGTCGCTCAACCATTATCAGTTTGAAGACACCGCGGGCGGCGGCTGGCTGGCCTATCGCAACAGCTTGAAGATGGCACTGTGCACGGCGCTGATCGGCAGCGCATTGATCTTCACCGGTGCCTACCTGATGGAAAAAACCGAGGGTCAAAAGGGCCTGAACCTGGCGCTGCGCATGCTCAGCTTTGTGCCGATGGCCGTGCCGGGCCTGGTGTTGGGCTTGGGCTATGTGTTCTTTTTCAACCTCAACGGTAACCCGCTGCATGTGTTCTACGGGACCATGACGCTGTTGGTGGTGTGCACCATTGCTCACTATTTGACCACCGCGCAGATGACCGCCACCACCGCGCTGCGCCAGCTAGACAGCGAGTTCGAAGCCGCTGCGCTGTCCCTCAAGGCGCCGCTGTACCGCCACTACTGGCGCGTCACTGTACCGATTTGCCTGCCGGCGCTGCTGGACATCGTGCGCTACCTGTTTGTGTCGGCGATGACCACCGTGTCTGCCGCGATCTTTCTCTACAGCCCCGACACCATCCTCGCCGCTGTCGCCGTGCTGAACATGGACGACGCCGGCAATGTGGGCGGCGCGGCGGCCATGTCGACCTTGATCCTGTTTACCTCTGCCGGCGTTTCGCTGCTGCTGGCGTGGTGCTCACGTGGCGCGTTGCGCCGCTCCCAAGCCTGGCGCCAAACCGCGCCGGGTCAATAAAACCGTCCCTTTTGAGGAATGCACCATGTTCAAGCCCCTGGCGTTAGCCGCTGCTGTGCTCACTGCGTTCAGCCTGAATGCGTTTGCCGCGAAAACCGAGTTGACCGTGTACACGGCCCTCGAAGCCGAGCAGTTGAAGACCTACAAGCAAGCCTTCGAAAAGCAGAACCCGGACGTCGAAATAAAATGGGTGCGTGACTCTACCGGCATCATCACCGCCAAGCTGCTGGCGGAAAAAGACCGCCCGCAAGCTGACGTCGTGTGGGGCCTGGCCGCGTCGAGCCTGGCGATCCTCGATCAGCAAGGCATGCTCAGCAACTACGCGCCCAAAGACCTCGACAAAATCGGCAAGAACTACCGCGACGCCGCCAACCCACCGGCTTGGGTCGGCATGGATGTGTGGGCCGCGACTATTTGCTTCAACACGGTCGAGGCCGAGAAACAGGGCCTGAGCAAGCCGGTGAGCTGGCAGGACCTGACCAAACCCGAATACAAGGGCAAGATCGTGATGCCTAACCCGGCGTCTTCGGGCACCGGCTTTCTGGATGTGAGCGCCTGGTTGCAGACCTTCGGCGAGAAGCAGGGCTGGCAGTACATGGACGACCTGCACCAGAACATCGGCCAGTACGTTCACTCCGGCTCCAAGCCGTGCAAGCTGGCGGCGTCTGGTGAGTTCCCAATCGGTATTTCGTTCGAATACCCGGCCGTGCAGTTGAAACGCCAAGGCGCGCCGCTGGATATTATTTTGCCCAAGGAAGGCTTGGGCTGGGACATTGAAGCGACTGCCGTGATCAAGGGCACCGCGCACGCGGAGGCCGCGAAAAAGCTCGCCGACTTCTCCGCCAGCCCCGCCGCGATGCAGCTGTACAAAGAAAACTTCGCCGTGCTTGCTCAACCGGGTATTGCCAAGCCGCAGACCGAATTGCCGGCCGACTACGAACAGCGGCTGATCAAGAACGACTTCGCCTGGGCCTCGAAAAACCGCGACAGCATCCTGACCGAATGGCGCAAGCGCTATGACGGCAAGTCAGAGAAACAATAACTGATCATTCCTACGCTCAGCGTGGGAACGAGAGGAACGCATGAGTAGTGATCTGTTAATCGTCGGCGCGGGCATCCTCGGCCTGTCCCACGCCTTTGCTGCCGCCAAACGCGGCCTCAAGGTCAAGGTATTCGAGCGCAGCGCCACGCCGTTGGGCGCCTCGGTGCGCAACTTCGGCCAGGCGCTGGTCACCGGCCAACCACCGGGGCCGATGCTTGACCTGGCCCGGCAAAGCCGCGGCATCTGGGCGCATTGGGCGCAGGTGGCCGGCCTTCAGCTCAAGCGCAATGGCGCGTACGTGTTCGCCCGCACCGAAGCCGAGGAACATCTGCTGGAAGCGTTCTGCGCCGGTCGTGCGCAAGAGCACGGCTACAACGTCGAGCTGCTGCAGGGCGCGGCCATGAAAGCGTTGTACGGCGGCCAATTCAGCCATCATCGCGCGGCGCTGCACGGCAAGGACGATCAGCAACTGTATTCGCGCGAAGCGATCCCGGCGTTGATCAACTACCTCCGCAATCAACTGAACGTGGAGTTTCACTTCTCCACGCTGGTGCGCGATGTGCAGCCTGGCCAGTTGCACAGCACGGCGGGCAGCTTTCGCGGTGAGCAGATCATCGTCTGCTCCGGCCACGATTACCAAACCCTGCTGGCCGACGCGATGGCTGAACTCAACCCGAGTATCTGCCGCCTGCAAATGCTGCGTGCACGGCCGGCAGTCAACCTGAACCTGCAACACGCGTTGCTGACCGGTTTGAGCTGCGTGCATTACGGCGCGTTTGCCGACTTGCCGGAAGCGCTGCCGGTGCAGGCGCAAATCCTGCGCGATGCGCCGCACCTGCATGAACACGGGATTCACCTGCTGATCAGCCCCACGCCGTATGGCGAACTGATTATTGGCGACTCGCACGACTACGGCAGCGATGCCTCACCGTTCAACGCCGAGCAGGTCGATGACTGGCTGATCGAGCTGGCCGAGCAGACCTTGGGTTGCAAGGTAAACGTGGTCGAGCGCTGGCAGGGCGTGTACGGCTCGCGCGGGCCGGGGCCGTTTTCATTCGTGCAGGCGGCACCGGGCGTGAGCGCGGCATTGATGCACACCGGCGTGGGCATGAGCGTGGGGCCGGCGCTGGCCGAGCGTAACATCAGCACTGTGTGGGGCGCGGCGGGATGAACCCTGAACAGGCAATTGCCGAAGTGTTCGGCTTGTACGAGCAGCACGGCGCGGCGGATTACATCGGCGAGCCGGTGTCGCAGATCGAACACATGTCCCAGGCCGCGCAGTGGGCGATGGCCGAAGGCTTTGACGATGAAGTGGTGCTGGCGGCGTTCTTTCACGATATTGGCCATCTCTGCGGCGAAGGCGGCGCAAACATGGGCGGTTATGGCGTGGTCAGCCATGAGCGTTTGGGCGCGGATTATTTGCGCCGCGCAGGCTTCAGCGAGCGCATTGCCAGGCTGGTGGAATATCACGTGCAAGCCAAGCGCTACCTGACGTTCAGCCAGCCGTCCTACTACGCCCGCCTGAGTGAAGCCAGCCGGATTACCTTAGGCTATCAGGGCGGCGTGATGACGGCAGAAGAAGCGCAGGCGTTTGAACAAGACCCGCTCTACCTGATCAGCCTGCGCCTGCGCCACTGGGACGAGCAGGCCAAGCAAATGCGCGTGCCGCTGCTCGACCTTGAGGTGCTCAAGGCCAAGGCGCGCAAGGTGCTGGCGGCTTAGCTCTGGTCGAGGCGCAGGGCGAGGGCTTCGACCTGTTCCTGGCGCTCGGCCTGGCTCAGTTTGGCGTGGGCGTTAAGCGACGACCATTGCGGGTGAGCACGGGCTTTGTGCAGTGCGTCCGGCAACTTGCCTTCGCGCCAGGTTTTGTCTTGGGGCGTGTCGACCTTGATGCTGTGCAGCGCCGCATGGCCGCGCAGGTTCAGGGCCTTGAGCAACTGGCTTTGGCGCAGGGCGAGCAGGCGCAGCACGCTGTCGTCGACGGTCAGCTCGCGCTGGCCTTTGAGTTTGCCGAGCAAGCGGCTGCCATAGCCGCGCGCCGTTTGCAGCGCACCACCGGCAATCGCACCGGCAATCGCGGCGGCGCCGAGGGTCAGGCCGCCGACCAGCAAGTCGACACCGGCACCGGCCGCCGCGCCTGCAGCGATTCCGCCGCCGACGCGCACGCCGAGTTGCTTGAGGGTTTCGGGGTTGAACAGGTCATCGCCCCAACGCCCATCGAGCAACGGCAAGTCACTGGCGGCGGCGTCCTGCGGGCGGAAGCCGAACAGTTTGAGCAAGGCTTCCACACACTTTTGTTCGCGTTGGCGCACCGCTGTGCGCAGTTCACCCACCGCCGCTTGTTCGGCTTCGGTGACCACGCTGCGTCGGCACGCGGCGCAGTCGATCAACAGCTCGGCGATCAGCCGCGCGGCGCTTTGCTGGCGTGCCTGGCGTTGCGCGTGCTGGTCGAGAATCAGCCGTTCCAACTGCGGCCGTGCGGTTTCCAGGAGCAAGGCGAGGCTTTCATACAGCCGACGCTCACCGTCTTCGGGCGGTGCCACGCTGTCGAAACGCACCAGCGCGTGCAGGCCAAGACGTGCCAGGGCTTCACGCCAATCCGGTTCGCGGTGGTCGCTGCTGCTGACAAAGTTGAGTACCGGCAGCAACGGCTTGCCGCAACTGGCGAGCACTTGCAGCTCGTCGCGGTACTTGGCCAGCACCGGCTCGCGGGCGTCGATTACATACAAACCGGCGTCCGAGGCGAGCAGTTGGCGCAGCACCTTGGCTTCTTGTTCAAAACGCTGGCGCGCCTCGCTGCCGTCCAGAAACCGCGCCAGGCGTGCCGGGCCGTCGAGGCGTTCGCCGGGGCGGTCGAGGCGTTCCAGATAATCGAGCAGGGCGATGGCATCTTCCAGGCCGGGCGTGTCGTACAGCTCAAGCAACGCCTCGCCGTCGACCGACAACCGCGCGCCCTCGACATGCCGCGTGGTGCTGGGGCGATGCGAGACCTCGCCGAAGCCGACGTCACGCGTCAGCGTGCGCAGCAGCGAGGTTTTGCCGACATTGGTGTGGCCTACCACGGCGAGTTTCAGTGGTTTAGTCATGACCGGTCTCCAACCAATTCAGCGGCGCGCAGTCAGCGAAGGGCAGCTCCAGTTGTTTTAGCGCGGCGTGCCAATCACCCAGGCGCTCGGCGTCGAGCGCCTGGCCTGGCGGCGCTTGCAGCAGCCACACGCGGGTCGCGGTGGCGTTGCGCGCCAGTTCGGCGATCAGCGCGAGGCTGCCACGGTCCGGTGAGCGGCGCGGGTCGCAGGCGATAGCCAGCCGCGCGGGTGGAAAGCGTGTGAGCTGTTCGAGCAGTTTGTTACGCGACTCGCGGCTGTCGAGGATGCCGGCATTCTTAACGCTGGCCGGCAGTTTGGGCGGCCAGGCGTGTTGGCCGTCCAGTTCGATGGCCACCAGCAAGGCACCGTCGCTGTGCAATTCGCTGACGCCGCCGGTGACCGCGTGCAGTTGCTGCGGCGCGGCGTCGTTGACGCCAAGGCGTTCGCTGCTCGGCATCAAGCGTTCACGCAATGCGCTGTAGCCGGGCAAGTTGAGGTCCAGGCGCAAGGCCGCGCGCCCGCGTTTCCAGCGCCACAGGCACAGCAGGGCGAGGACCAGCCTTGGCAACAGGCCGTAAACCAGCAGCACGCCCACCAGCCAGGTGGCCCAGGCTTGGCGAGCGCTTTCGATATTCAGGGCAGAGTCGCCGCTGGCGCGGATCATCTCGACCGTCGGCACAGTGAACCCCAGCAGCGCGGGCAGGCTGCCGAGCGCTTGGGTGACGGCGACAAAGGTGTCGGCGCCGAGCAGGGTCGTTTCCCACACAAAACCGTAGCGCCGTGTGGCAAGCAGCGTCAGTAAAAACAGCAGGGCGCTGAGCAGCGCCAGCAACCACAGGCTATTGACCAACACACCCACGGCCCAGCGATTGAGTTTTTGGCGCTGCAACAACAGCAGCAACGCTGGCGCTAACTGCGCGGCCTTGGCATCGCGCGCGAGTTTTTCGCTGAGCCATAACCACAGGCGCCCGAGGCTGGCGCCGTGCTCGCCGGCAAACAGCAGGCCCAACGCCCAACTGATTAACAGAATCAGGTTCAGGCCGAGCAAGCTGCCCAAGGCCCAAAACACATTTACCGGCGTCAGGCCGTTGCCCAGCGCGGCAAACGCCAAACCGGCACCGCTGACGATCGCCAGCACCGCCAGCAGCACCAACGCCAAACGCGCGCCTTGCAACCAGCGGGTGAGGGCGGCGCTCAGGCCGTCGCGCTCGGCCAAGTGCAAGGCGCGCTGTTGAATGCGCGTCGGCAAATCGCCACCGGCCGTGCGGGCCAGGCGGTTGGCTTCGAGGTCTTCCAGCGGGCCTGCGTGTTCTTCACGCAGGCGCACGGTTTCTGTCAGCCAGAGTTTTTGCAGGGGGTTCAGTGCTGTCACGCGCCGTCCTGTTGTGTTCGTGAGCCTGGAGCATAACCGCTGTGCAGCCGGTTGGGGAAAGCTGCGCGGCGCTCTGGTATTCTCGTCGGCATGAAAAAAACTCTCCCTTTAAGCCTGATCGCAGCCCTCGGTGAAAACCGCGTGATCGGCGTCGACAACAGCATGCCCTGGCATTTGCCGGGGGATTTCAAATATTTCAAGGCCACCACGCTCGGCAAGCCGATCATCATGGGGCGCAAGACCTGGGATTCGCTGGGCCGACCGCTGCCGGGGCGCTTGAACCTGGTGGTTAGCCGTCAGACCGATTTGGCGCTTGAAGGTGCGGAAGTTTTTCCGTCACTCGACGCAGCCGTCGAGCGCGCCGAGGCGTGGGCGCTGGAGCAGGGCGCGAACGAGCTGATGCTGATCGGCGGCGCGCAGTTGTATGCGCAAGGGCTGGCGCAGGCGGATCGCCTGTATTTGACGCGCGTGGCGCTGAGCCCGGCAGGCGATGCGTGGTTTCCGCAGTTTGATGCGCAGCAGTGGAAACGGGTATCGAACGTCGAGAACCCAGCGGAGGGCGAAAAGCCCGCGTACAACTTCGAGGTTTGGGAAAAAGCTTAAAAGCATCGGGAG
>NZ_VUAZ01000056.1 GCF_009296165.1 Pseudomonas kitaguniensis
TGCACGTGGTTGAGTTTTTGGCGCGCTGTTAAGGCCCCATCGGGAGCAAGCCCCCTCCCACATATACATTCAAATGTGGGAGGGGCGGTGCGACGATTCGACTTGTCCATAGTGGTCTACCGGTTAAAACGCTCCACCAGCGAGTACTGAGTATGGGCGGTATGCGTCAGCTCTTCACTCAACTGCGCCGAGTTCATGGCCTGTTCCGAGGTCTGATCCGCCAACAGCGCAATGGTGCTGATGTTACGGCTGATCTCTTCGGCCACCGAGCTTTGCTCTTCGGTCGCTGCTGCGATTTGCGTGGTCATGTCGGTGATATGCGCCACCGCTTCACTGATCCCCACCAACGCCTGATCCGCCTCCATCACCCGCGCCACACCCTCTTCGGCCTGGCGATGCCCGGCGTCCATGGTTTGCACGGCGGCAGCAGCGGTGTGCTGCAGCTTGGCGATCAGGGCATGAATTTGCCCGGTGGATTCAGCCGTGCGCTGCGCCAGTTGACGCACTTCGTCCGCCACCACCGCAAAACCACGGCCCATCTCACCGGCACGCGCCGCTTCAATCGCGGCGTTCAACGCCAGCAGGTTGGTTTGGTCGGCAATGCCTTTGATCACATCGACCACGCCGCCGATTTCGTCGCTGTCCTTGGCCAATTGGGTGACCGTCACACCGGTCTCGCCCACGGCCACGGACAGGCGCTGAATCGCCTCGCGGGTTTCGCCTGCGATGTCGCGGCCACGGCCGGTCAAGCGATTGGCTTCCTGAGTGGCGTCCGCCGTGCGCTGCACGTGGCTGGCCACTTCCTGTGTGGTCGCCGCCATCTGGTTGACTGCAGTGGCCACCTGCTCGGTTTCCACGCGCTGGCGTTCCAGGCCGCTGGAGCTGTTATGCGCCAGGGTGTTGGACTGCGCCGCTTGGGCGTTGAGGTGTTCGGCAGTGTCCTGCAAGCGCGTGAGGCAGGTCTTCAGACGGGCTTCCTGGCTGAGAATCGACATCTCCAGCCGCGCTTGTGCGCCTCGGCTGTCGGTGTACATCTGCGCAATCAGCGGATCGGAGGTGGTCTGCTCAGCCAGGCGCAGCAAACGCTTGAGGCCACGTTGCTGCCAGCTCAGGCCGAGCAGGCCGAGCGGCACCGACAACCCGGCCGCCAGGGCAAAGCCCCAATGCGAGTTGAGTGAGGCACCGATCATGAAGCTCAACTGGCTGACCAGAATAAACGGCAGCCAGTCCTGCAAAATCGGCAGCCACTTGTCGCGCTGTGGCACGGCAGACTTGCCCTTGTTGATGCGTTGGTAGAGCGCTTCGGCCCGGCGGATCTGCTCGGCGGTGGGCTTGATGCGCACCGATTCGTAGCCGATCACCTGATTGCCATCAAAGACCGGCGTCACATAGGCGTTAACCCAGTAGTGATCGCCGCTCTTGCAGCGGTTCTTGACAATGCCCATCCATGGCAAGCCTTGTTTGAGCGTTGACCACATGTGTGCGAACACGGCCGCCGGAACATCCGGGTGACGCACCACGTTGTGCGGGGCACGAACCAGTTCGTCACGGGTGAACCCACTGATCTCGACGAAGGCGTCGTTGCAGTAGGTAATCGTGCCTTTGGCATCTGTGGTGGAGATCAACCGTTGCTGAGCGGGGAAGGTGCGTTCGCGCTGGGTAACGGGTTGGTTATTACGCATGAGAGTTCAATCCGCAAGGCTTTCAGGGGTTGTCGGCCGGAATCTGCATTTATTTAACTTGAATTTGCAACAATCGGCGGTGCGCGCTTTTGCAATCAAGAAAATCAGCCAGCCAGCATCGGGTAGGTGAACAACCCGAAGTGAAGCAGATTCAGCCCAAAGTGCGTGGCAATTGCCGCACCCAGCCCACCAAAACGATACGCCAGGCCGTAACCCACGCCTGCAATGCCCGCCAACAGCACCCAATACCCTCCCGCGCCCACGTGCGCCAGGCCGAACAACAGCGAGGCCAGCAACACGGCCAGGTGCTCGCCGTAGGGCAGGTGCTGGAAGCGCCGGCTCAGGCCGCCCTGGATGTAACCCCGGAACAGCGCCTCTTCCACCAGCGTGACCAGCAGCAGGTTGTTGAGTACCCACAGCCAGGCCTGCGCCGGCCATTTTGGTGCCCAACTGATGATCCCCAGCAACGCTGCGCCACCCAGTGCGGTGATTGCCGTGAGCGTCAACGCCAGTGCCGTCACGTAGATCGACAGGCGCAATGAGCGCTGCGCCACCAGCCATGGGCAGGCCAGCAGCAACCAAAAGCCAATCAGCGGTTTGTCCTGGTTCAGGTACATCGAAAACGGCGCGGAGTCAGGCGTAAAACGCTGCGGCGCGATGCCCAGGCCGTTGTAGAAACCCGGCAGCCAGTGCAGCGCCAGGCCCAGCGCCAACACAATAAACAAGCCGTGCCCGAGGTAACGCGCCCAAGGGTTGCGTTGCTGGCGAACGGCGTACCAGGCGATCAGCAGCAGGGCGACCGAAACCCCTGCGAGCATGCCCAGTTGCCCATAGGTCAACGCCACTGCGTAGCCCATCGAAAGCAGCATCAGGTACAGCCAGGGCAGAGCGAGCATGTGAATGCCTCCAAAAAAAACGGCAGGCATTGTAGCGAGCGACCTGCGTTGGCTGTATGAAACTCTTGCGCGTAATTCGCCTGGGTGCGCCGCTAAAGCGCGTTGGCGGCTTTTCCCGGTCGCAACACCAGCCACAACGCCCCGGCAATCAACACCCCGCCGTACAGATGCGCCATCGACAACGGTTCATCCAGCAGCAGCGCGCCCCACAGCACGCCGAACGGCGGAATCATGAAGGTCACGGTCATCGACTTCACCGGCCCGATGGATGACAGCAGGCGGAAGTAAAGAATGTAGGCAAACGCCGTACACACCAGCCCCAATCCCAGCAATGACCACCACACTTGCCAGCCGCCCCAACTGGCCGGCGGATGGCTGATGGCGCTGTAGGCAAACAACGGCAGCAGGAACAGCGTAGCGCCCAGCATGCTGCCCAACGCCGCGAGCCGGCTGTCCAGCCCGCCGCGCTGGTCCAGCCAACGCCGCGCGAGAAAACCGGCGAAGCCATAACAGGTGGTGGCCAGCAGGCAGGCGAGTGCGCCCATCAGCAATTGCATGTCAAACGCCACCGGCCCGGCACGGGTCAGCACGCCCACGCCGAACAGGCCCAGCGTGACCCCGGCGATTTTTGACGGGGTGAGGCGTTCGCTGAAGAACAGCCCGCCGATTAACACGCCCATCAATGGCGTCGTGGCGTTGAAGATCGCCGAATACCCCGCGGGCAGCACTTGGGCTGCCAGCGAATACAGGGTTGCGGGAAGCCCGGAGTTGATCACGCCCAGCAGCAGAATGGTTTTGAATTTGCCCTGGAAGTCCCATTTCACGCGCATTGCCGCAAGGATCACCAGCAAGCCGGCGGCCGCAATCGAGACGCGAAAAAACGCGGTCGGCACGCTGCCGATCTCCGGCGCGATGACGCGCATGAACAAGAAACTCGCGCCCCAGATGGCAGCCAGCCCCAACAGGTACAGGATGTCGACAGGTTTCACGAAACGCTCCTCCATCAATAAGGTGGCGGAGTGTTGCGCAGCGGCTTGCTCGACACAATTGCTAATTACACGGTAAGCGGCAAGCCGTAAGCTGCAAGCTGCAAGCAAACGCAATTCGGCAGGTACTTGCCGCTTGAAGCTTGAAGCTTGAAGCTTGCCGCTTGCAGCTGCTTTTCTGCGACAATCGGCCCCCTGCATAAATAGATGACCAAAACGCACCTGATGACTGACCAAGCGCCCACTATCGACACACTGCTGAAAAACCTTGATCACGCCATGCTCGCCGACCGCCAACGCCTGCGGCGCCAGTTGCTTGAGCTGCGCAAGAAGCCCGATGAGCAGAAACTCGCGCAGTGGGTCGCGCGCATGCAGGCGTCTTGCGCCCAGGTGACGGCGCGGCGCGCCAGCCTGCCGGTGATTCGTTACGACGACAGCCTGCCAATCGCCGCCAAGCGCGACGAAATCAAGGCCGCGCTGCTCAAGCATCAGGTGCTGATCATTGCCGGCGAGACCGGCTCGGGTAAAACCACGCAACTGCCGAAAATTTGCCTGGAAATCGGCCGTGGCCAATACGGCTTGATCGGCCACACGCAGCCGCGCCGCATTGCCGCGCGCAGCGTCGCCAGCCGCGTTGCCGAAGAACTGGCCACACCGCTTGGCGCGCTGGTCGGCTACCAAGTACGGTTCGAAGACCAGAGCGACGCCAATACCCTGATCAAGCTGATGACCGACGGCATCCTGCTGGCGGAAACCCAGAATGACCGCTACCTCGAGCGCTACGACACGATCATCGTCGACGAAGCCCACGAACGCAGCCTGAACATCGATTTTTTGCTCGGCTACCTGAAAACCCTGTTGCCGCGCCGCCCCGACCTCAAAGTCATCATCACCTCGGCGACCATCGACCTGGAGCGCTTTTCCAAGCACTTCGACGACGCGCCGATTGTCGAGGTCTCGGGCCGTACGTTCCCGGTGGACACCTGGTATCGCCCGCTGACGCTGGAGCAGGACGAGGAGGGCAACCGCGTCGAGGACGACTTGACCGTCGACCAGGCGATCCTCGCCACGCTTGATGAAATCGCCGCTTATGAGCGTAGCGAGCGGCGCAGCCCCGGCGATGTGCTGGTGTTTTTGCCGGGCGAGCGCGAGATTCGCGACGCCGCCGAGATGCTGCGCAAAGCTCAACTGAAGCACACCGAAATTTTGCCGCTGTACGCGCGCTTGTCGCCGGCCGAACAGCAGCGCATTTTTCAGTCCCACCCTGGGCGGCGTGTGGTGCTGGCCACCAACGTCGCGGAAACTTCGCTGACGGTGCCAGGCATTCGTTATGTAATCGACAGCGGCACCGCGCGCATCAGCCGCTACAGCTACCGCGCCAAGGTGCAGCGCCTGCCGATTGAAGCGATTTCCCAGGCCAGCGCTAACCAGCGTAAAGGCCGTTGCGGCCGGGTCGAGCCGGGTATTTGTATTCGCTTGTTCAGCGAAGAAGATTTTATCGGTCGCCCGGAATTTACTGACCCGGAAATCCTGCGCACCAACCTCGCTGCCGTCATCCTGCAGATGCTGCACCTGCGGCTTGGCGAAATTACCGATTTTCCGTTCATCGAGCCGCCCGACGGCAAGGCCATCAGCGACGGCTTTAACTTGCTGCAAGAGCTTTCGGCGGTGGACCGCAACAGCCAGCTCACGCCGCTGGGCCGCCAACTGGCGCGCTTGCCGGTGGACCCGCGCATGGGCCGCATGCTGCTTGAGGCCGCCAAGCTCGGCAGCTTGCAGGAAGTGCTGATCGTCGCCAGTGCGATGTCGATTCAGGACCCGCGCGAGCGCCCGCCGGAGCGTCAACAAGCCGCCGACCAGGCCCACGCACAGTGGAAGGACGCCGATTCGGACTTCGCCGGTTTGGTTAACCTGTGGCGCGGCTTTGAAGAACAGCGCCAGGCACTCACTGCCAGCCCGTTGCGTAACTGGTGCCGCAAGAACTTCCTGAATTACCTGCGGCTGCGCGAGTGGCGCGACTCCCACCGCCAGCTCAGCCTGATCTGCCGCGACATGCAATTGACCGTCAATAAAGAACCGGCGGACTTTGCCAAGCTGCACAAGGCGGTGTTGTCGGGCTTGCTCAGCCAGATTGGGCAAAAAACCGAAGACGGCGATTACCTCGGTGCACGCCAGCGGCGCTTCTGGATTCACCCGTCATCGGGCATCGGTAAAAAGCGCCCGCAGTGGCTGATGGCCGCTGAGCTGGTAGAAACCACCAAGCTGTATGCGCGCATGGTGGCGAAGATCGATGCTGACTGGATCGAGCCGCTGGCCGGGCACCTGATCAAAAAAAACCACTTCGAACCGCATTGGGAGAAGAAACGCGGCCAAGTGGTCGCGTTTGAGCAGATCACCCTGTTCGGGCTGATTGTGGTCGGGCGTCGGCCAGTGCATTACGGGCCGATAGACCCGGTGGTGTCGCGCGAGCTGTTTATTCGCGAAGGTTTGGTGCGCGGCGAGATTCAATCCAGGGCCAAGTGCCTGACGGCGAACCAGCAATTGCTGGAGCAGCTCGATGAACTGGAAGCCAAGGCGCGTCGTCGCGACATTCTTGCCGACGAAGAAACGCTGTACGCCTTCTACGATGCGCGCTTGCCGGCGGAGATTCACCAGACCGCAACGTTCGACAGTTGGTACAAGGTCAACAGCCAAAAAGACCCGCAGTTGCTGATCATGCGCGAAGAGGACGTGCTGGCCCGCGAGGCCAGTGAAGTCACCGCCGCGCATTACCCGGACACCTTGCACCTGGGCGACCTGGCGTTGGCGCTGAGTTACCACTTTGAGCCCAACCACCCGCGCGACGGCGTGACTCTGCGCGTGCCGGCGCCGCTGTTGCCGGCGTTGCCGCCGGAGCGGCTGGAGTGGCTGGTGCCGGGCGTGATCGAAGCCAAGTGCATTGCGCTGGTGCGCAACCTGCCTAAAGCGTTGCGCAAGAACTTCGTGCCGGTGCCGGACTTCGTCAAGGCGGCGCTGCAACGTATCGAGTTTGGCCAGGGTTCACTGCCCCAGGCGCTGGGGCGTGAACTGTTGCGCATGACCGGCGCGCGGGTCAGCGATGAAGCGTGGGCCGAGGCCGCGCAACAGGTGGAAAACCATCTGAAGATGAACCTGGAAGTGGTCGACGGGCAAGGCAAGTTCCTCGGCGAAGGCCGCGACCTGGCCGAGCTGACTGCGCGTTTTGCCGAAGCCAGCCAGGCCGCGTTGGCCGTGCCGAATACCGCGAAAAGCCAGCAGCCGGTGGAGGCCAAGGTGTTTGCGGCAGTGGCTGAAAAGACTCAGCAAAAGATCGCCGGCCTGTCGATGACGGTGTACCCGGCGCTGGTCGAAGACAACGGCACGGTCAAAGAAGGCCGCTTCTCTACCGCCGCCGAGGCCGAGTTCCAGCACCGCCGCGCCTTGCAGCGCTTGTTGATGCAGCAATTGGCCGAACCGGCGAAATTCCTCCGCGGTAAGTTGCCGGGCCTCACCGAGTTGGGGCTGATGTACCGCGAGCTAGGGCGCATCGACGGGTTGGTCGAGGAGATTCTGCTGGCCAGCCTCGACACCTGCATACTTGAAGGCGAAACCAGCCTGCCGCGTGACGGCGCAGGTTTGGCCGCCCTGGCCGAACGCAAGCGCGGCGCCTGGACCGAGCACGCCGAACGCCTGGCACGCTTGACCCTTGAAGTGCTCAAGCTTTGGCACGCGTTGCAAAAACGCTTCAAAGGCAAGATCGATTTGGCCCAAGCCGTGGCCTTGAACGACATCAAGCAACAACTGAGTCATCTGGTGTACCCAGGTTTTGTGCGGGAAACCCCGGCGCAGTGGTTCAAGGAATTGCCGCGTTTTCTTAAAGCCATCGAACTGCGCTTGGAGAAACTGCCGAGTCAGGTGCAAAAAGATCGCGTGTGGAGCACCGAGCTGAGCGGGTTGTGGGCGCAGTACCAGAACCGCCTGAATAAACACGCTCAAGAAGGCAAGCGCGACCCTCAGCTGGAGCTTTACCGCTGGTGGCTGGAGGAATATCGAGTGTCACTGTTTGCCCAGCAATTGGGCACCAAGGTGCCGATTTCCGACAAGCGCCTGAGTAAACAGTGGAGCCTGGTAGAGAGCTAGGAGCCTGTTGTAGCGATCGGGTTCGTGCTGGATATGGCGCTAAACTTCCGGGGTTGTGGCAAACTTGGCGGCTATAAATGCCGGGATCGTCGTGATGGGCTGGTGCAGCCGCGGCGCGATGGAATAAAGCGTTGCCAGTTTGATGCCCGCTGGACGGAATCGAACGACTTAAAATGTGGTACGACGGTACCAATATCTTCTGCCTGACAGATTTAGAGGAACGACCGTGCATAACGTCGTCATCAGCGGCACTGGCCTGTACACCCCGGCCAACAGCATCTCCAACGAAGAGCTGGTGCAGTCTTTCAATACCTACGTGCAGCAGTTCAACACTGACAATGCCGCCGCCATCGAGCGCGGTGAAGTGCAGGCCTTGACCGAGTCGAGCGCGGCCTTTATCGAGAAGGCGTCGGGCATCAAAAGCCGCTTTGTCATGGACAAGGACGGCATTCTTGACCCGCAACGCATGGCCCCGCGCTTGCCCGAGCGCAGCAATGACGAGTGGTCGGTACTCTGTCAGATGGCGATCGGCGCCGCCGAACAAGCCCTGCAACGCGCAGGCAAGACCGCTGCCGATATTGACGGCGTGATTGTCGCTTGTTCCAACCTGCAGCGCGCCTACCCGGCGATTGCCATCGAAGTCCAGGAAGCTCTGGGCATCGAGGGGTTCGGTTTTGACATGAACGTGGCCTGCTCATCGGCGACCTTCGGCATCCAAAACGCCGCCAACAGCATTCAGTTGGGCCAGGCGCGGGCGATTTTGATGGTTAACCCGGAAGTCTGCACCGGCCATTTGAATTTTCGCGACCGCGACAGCCATTTCATCTTTGGTGATGCCGCCACGGCGGTGATCCTCGAACGCGCCGACTTGGCGACCTCCGAGCATCAGTTCGACGTGGTGAGCACCAAGCTGCTGACCAAGTTCTCGAACAACATCCGCAATAACTTCGGCTTCCTCAACCGCACAGCGCCAGAAGGCATCGGCGCGCCCGACAAACTGTTCGTGCAGGAAGGCCGCAAAGTCTTCCGTGATGTCTGCCCGATGGTCGCTGAATTGATCGGCACGCACCTTGCGCAAAACCAGCTGAACGTCAGCGATGTGAAGCGCTTTTGGCTGCACCAGGCCAACCTGAGCATGAACCACCTGATCGTTAAAAAACTGCTCGGCCGCGAAGCCACGGTGGAAGAAGCCCCGGTGATTCTGGACACGTACGCCAATACCAGCTCGGCCGGCTCGGTGATTGCGTTCCATACCTATCAGGATGACTTGCCCAAGGGCGCTGTAGCGGTACTCAGCTCGTTTGGCGCGGGTTACTCGATCGGCAGCGTTATCTTGCGCAAGCGCTGATCTCGCACAGGGCTTTCCCTTTCAACATTGAGGTTTTACATGGCGGCAGCAGACGATACGCACCTGCTTGAACGCCTGCTAAAGGGTGAGCAGCGGGCCTACAAGGAAATGGTCACGACGTACCAGAGCGCGATGCGGGCGGTGGCCTATGCCATCGTCGGCCAGCGCCACGCCGATGAAGTGGTTCAAGACGCCTGGCTTTCGGTGGTGCGCAACCTTTCCAGGTTCGAAGGGCGTTCAAGCCTTAAAACCTGGCTGCTGACCATCACCGCCAATTCCGCCAAGGGCCGCTACAAAAAGAATCGTCGTGAAGTATTGCTCGACGATTTGCCCTCGCCCCACGGCACGCTCGGGGATGATCGCTTCGTTGCCGACGATGGCCACTGGGCCGTCGCCCCGTATGCCTGGCACCAAGACACGCCGGAAGCGTTGCTGACCGAAGAAGAGCTGCGTAAATGCCTGGAGCATACGTTGCTGAGTTTGTCGGAGCTGCAAAGCAGTGTGCTGGTCTTGCGTGAACGCCAGGGCCTGGAATTGGAAGACATTTGTAATCTTCTGACGCTCTCGCTCTCCAATGTGCGTGTGCTGTTGCATCGAGCACGGCTTAAAGTCTTTGCCACGGTGGAGCATTTTGAGGAAACGGGCGAATGTTGACCTGTAAAGAACAAGTGGCACGTTCCAGTGACTATCTCGATGGGCAATTGACCTTTCGCGAGCGTCTGCTGGTACGCCATCATTTGATGTTTTGCCGTAACTGTCGGCGATTCATCCGCCAGATGCGCCTGCTGCAGGCGACGTTGAAGATCATGCCGGACGCGCCGGTAGAGGATGCTGATGCGGTGGCTGACCGGCTGGTGGCCGAGCGCCTGAAAGATCTGTAAAGCTTGGTCAAGGCAGGCTCGCGTTGGTGGGTCGAACGGATGATGGGGATCGACCCACCCACGCAAGGCTGTTGAAAAAAACCTCGGGCCGTCCTGGCCCAAGGTTCGTTACACGCACTTTTAGAACTTGGCTTCAGCATCCAGCTGCAGGGTGTTGGTATTGGCATCACGCTGAGTGCGGCTGGCGAAGTCAGCCTTGGTCAGGAAGTACGTGGCGCCAAGGGCGAAGTTCTTGTCGATGTCGTAGCTGACCTTCATCTTGTGGCCACGCGAACCGGTCGTGCCGTTGGCGAAGTCCGAGTCGGTGAAGGCGCCAACCACTGCGTTACGTTGCGTATCGCGGTAGTTGTAGTCCAGGTTGAAACCAAACACTTTGGACTTGGCACCCAGCAACCAGGCAGTGTCCTGATCGGTGGAAGCGTCGTTGTTTTTCACGTACTGGCCGTAGAACGCCAGTGGCACGGCCAGGCCGCCGATGTCTGCCTGGGCAAAACCTTCGTACAGACGGAACTGTTCGTTGGCCGAGTTACCGTTGACCGCCAGTGCGCAAGGCGAGGAGGTCGTGGTGCAAGTGCTGTCCTTGTCGTTCTGGTAGGCGTAAACGCTGCCGCCCAGGGTCATCTTCAGGTTATCGGTAACCGAGAAACGCGTCCCCAACTGGCCGGCAGTCAGGCGCAGGTCGTGACGAAACTGCACGCCGTCGCCGTCGACGTTGTCCTTGAGGTTGTAGTTACCAATGCTGCCGAACAGCTCGGCGCTGCTACCCAGCGGGTATTTGTAGGTGAGTGCCAGACCTTCCGGGTTGATGTCGCTATCCCAGATCACGTCGCCCATGTTGACCCACGGTTGCAGCATTTTGCCGCCGATCACGTGCAGGTTTTTGATCTGGGTCGGGTGGTAGTCGATATAGCCGAGGTCCAGCCAGATCGACTTTTTGTCGAAGTAGTTGTCCTGGTCCTGGTTGGTGGAACGGGCATCGTCGCTGCTGCCGGTGGCAACACGGATGCCGGTGTCGACCTGCGAGTTGATCTCGGTATAGGCACCCAGGCGGGCACGGATGCGCTGACGGTCTTTGTCGCGGCCACCGTTGTTGGATTCGCCCTGGATCTTCACGGTTTCCTGACGGAAGCGCACGTCACCCTTGAACTGAGTCTTGGCGGCCCAGGCCAGCTTCTGGTCGAACACGCTCAGGTCGTTGGTTTTTTTCGCGGTGGCCGCGATCTGCTCGTTGGTCTCTTGTTGAGCTTGCTGTGCGATCTGCTTTTCCTTTTGATCTTTGGCCAATTCGCTTTGCAGTTCGGTGTACTGCGCAGCGGTAATTTGGCCATTGGCCTTGAGCATGTCGAGCAATTTAGCGTCGACTGCAGCGCTGGCCGGAACGCTGAGGGCCAGCAACAGGCCGCCGCACAGGACCGCCGCAGTTTTAGTGGAAGCAAGACGCATATCAATCTCCGAAAGTGAGGAGGGATGGCAAACCATCCAGGACACAACCGACCGATGACGGACGGAAAAATAGCCGCTTGCTATAACCAAGCGCTCTAAAAACTGGCGCCAGTATCACTATCGTTTATTACGAGGGAGTGGCAAAGTGATGTCATCTAGATGACAAAATATTTAGAAATGAACTATCCGTATCGAGCCTTGTCCTGCGATTTCAAGGTGTGCTAAGTGCGTCGATCGGCGATACTCGCAAGGCTTTCACGCCCTGAAGTAGTGAGGATGCCGATGCCGTTGCAACGCCTGAACAGCCTGTCCGAAATCGCCCCGCAGGATTGGGACGCCCTGGTGCCGCAGGCCCAACCCTTTGTTCGGCATGCGTTCTTGAGCGCGCTCGAAGACAGCGCCAGCCTGAGCCCGCAATCGGGTTGGCAGCCTGAGCATTTGCTGCATTGGGAGGGCACGCGCCTGGTGGCGGCACTGCCCAGTTACCGCAAATGGCATTCCTACGGCGAGTACGTGTTTGATCACGGTTGGGCGGATGCGTGTAACCGCGCAGGAATTGACTACTACCCCAAGTTGCTGACGGCAGTGCCGTTCAGCCCGGTCAGCGGGCCGCGATTGCTGGCGAGAAGTGCCGAGGACGGTTTTGAACTGCTGAACAGCCTGCCGGGCTATTTGGAAATCGAAGGCCTCTCCAGTGCCCACATCAACTTCACCGACCCGTTGGCCGACGCAGCACTGGCGGTGCAGCCTGGGTGGTTGCAGCGTTTGGGTTGCCAGTTTCATTGGCAAAATCGCGGCTACCGCGACTTCCAGGATTTTCTCGACGCCTTGAGTTCGCGCAAGCGCAAACAGATGCGCAAAGAGCGCGAGCAGGTGGCCGGGCAGGGCATCGAGTTCGAATGGTTACACGGCCATGAGTTAAGCGAAGCGCAGTGGGATTTTGTCTACGCCTGCTACGCCAACACCTACGCAGTGCGCCGCCAGTCGCCCTACTTGACCCGTGCGTTTTTCAGCCTGCTGGCCGAGCGCATGCCCGAAGCCATTCGCGTGGTACTGGCCAAACAAGGTTCACGCCCGGTGGCGATGGCGTTCAGCCTGATCGGTGGCGACAGCTTCTACGGTCGTTATTGGGGTTGCCTGGCAGAGTTCGACCGTCTGCATTTCGAAACCTGCTTCTACCAAGGCATGGACTACGCCATCGCCAACGGCCTGCAACGCTTCGACGCGGGTGCGCAGGGCGAGCACAAATTGATTCGTGGGTTTGAACCGGTGATTACCCGCTCGTGGCATTACTTGCGCCATCCGGGTTTGAAAAATGCAGTGGAGGATTTTCTGACGCAAGAGCGGGTGGGGATTTTGGCCTACGCCGAAGAGGCAAGGGCAGCCCTGCCTTATCGGCAGGGCTGAACAGGGGCCTCTTGGGTCTTGGCAGTGTGCCTTCAGTCGATACCGACGAACCCGCCGGTCTGGTGCTGCCACAACCGGGCATACAGCCCGCCATGGGCGATCAGCTCAGCGTGGCTGCCGGTCTCGGCAATCTGGCCTTTCTCAAGCACCACCAGCCTGTCCATCCGCGCGATGGTCGACAAACGGTGCGCAATCGCGATCACCGTCTTGCCCTGCATCAGGGTTTCCAGGCTTTCCTGAATTGCGGCCTCGACTTCCGAGTCCAGTGCGGAGGTGGCCTCGTCCATGATCAGAATCGGCGCATCCTTGAGCAGCACGCGGGCGATGGCAATACGCTGACGTTGCCCACCCGAGAGTTTCACCCCGCGTTCACCGACATGCGCGTCCAGCCCGGTGCGCCCTTCGGCGTCCGACAGCAGCGGGATGAATTCATCGGCGCGGGCCTTGTGAATGGCGGCCATCAGTTCTTCGTCGGTAGCGTCCGGCTTGCCATACAACAAGTTGTCGCGGATTGAACGATGCAGCAGCGAGGTGTCTTGGGTGATCATGCCGATCTGTTCGCGCAGGGTCTCCTGGGCCACCTCGGCGATATTCTGGCCGTCAATCAAGATGCGCCCGCCTTGCAGGTCATACAGGCGCAGCAGCAGGTTGACCATGGTTGACTTGCCGGCACCGGACGGGCCGATCAGGCCGATTTTTTCACCGGCCTTGATCTCAAGGTTCAAGCCGCCAATGATCCCGCTCTGCTTGCCGTAGTGGAAATCCACCTGCTCGAAGCGCACCTCGCCCCGCGGCACATTCAAGCGCGGCGCGTTGTCGCGGTCGGTCACCGCCAGCGGCTGGGCGATGGTTTTCAGGCCGTCCTGGACCATGCCGATGTTTTCGAAAATACCGTTGACCACCCACATGATCCAGCCGGACATGTTGACGATACGAATCACCAGGCCGGTGGCCAGCGCGATGGCGCCTACCGAAATCATCGACTGCGTCCACAGCCACAGCGCAAGCCCGGTGGTGGTGACAATCAGCAGGCCGTTCATGCTGGTGATCACGATGTCCATGCTGGTGACCACACGGCTGGCCAACTGGGTTTTTTCGGTCTGCTCGATGATCGCTTCCTTGGCGTACTCCTGCTCGGATTGGGTGTGCGCAAAGAGCTTCAAGGTGGTGATGTTGGTGTAGCCGTCAACGATGCGGCCCATCAGTTTGGAGCGCGCTTCGGAGGAAATCACCGAGCGTTCTTTTACCCGGGGCACGAAGTAACGCAACGCCAGGCTGTAGCAGATGATCCAGGTCACCAGCGGAATCATCAGCCGCCAGTCGGCATCGGCAAACAGCACCAGCGAGCTGATCGCGTAGATTGCCACGTGCCAGATCGCATCCACCGCCGCCACTGCGGAGTCGCGCAGGGAGTTGCCGGTTTGCATGATGCGCTGGGCGATGCGCCCGGCGAAGTCGTTCTGGAAGAAATTCAGGCTCTGCTTCAGCACGTAGCTGTGGTTTTGCCAGCGGATCAGGCTGGTCATGCCGGGGCTGATGGTCTGGTGCACCAGCAGGTCATGCAGGGCGCCGAAGATCGGGCGCAGCAGCAGGGCGACCACGGCCATCCAGATCAGCTCGGTGCTGTGAACCTGAAAAAAGTCAGCGGGCGGTGTGCCCTGGGCCAGGTCGATGATGCGGCTCAAGTAACTGAACAGCGCCACTTCGATCAGCGCGCCGATCAGGCCCACCACCAGCAAGGCGGCGAAGTGCGGCCACACCTGGCGCAGGTAGTAGAGATAGAAGGGCAGGACTTGGTCGGGAGGAGCGGCGCTCGGCGCGTCGCGGAAAATATCGATCAGTTGTTCGAAACGGCGATAGAGCATTAGGGTTGACGCCCGCCTGGCGGGCTCTCCTGTTTAAATGCGCGCGGCGCCTTGTGGGCACCGCGCGAAACTACCTGCAGACCTCAGTCGATGCGCTTGGCCGACTTGATCAGAACAGGATCGATAGGCACGTTCTGCATGCCTTGCTTGGTGGTGGTCTGCGAGTTGACGATGATGTCGACCACGTCCATGCCCTTGACCACTTTAGCGAACACGGCGTAACCGGCGTCACGGCCCGGGTCGAGGAACGCATTGTCGGCCACGTTGATGAAGAATTGGCTGGTCGCCGAGTTCGGGTCATTCGTGCGTGCCATCGACAAGGTGCCACGCACGTTATGCAGGCCGTTGCTGGCTTCGTTCTTGATGGGCGCATCGGTCGGCTTCTGCGACATCTGCGTGGTGAACCCGCCGCCCTGAACCATGAAGCCCGGAATTACGCGGTGAAAAATCGTGTTGGTGTAAAAGCCTTTGTCAACATAGGCCAGGAAGTTCTTGGTACTGATCGGCGCCTTGACCGGGTCCAGTTCGATTTCGATGTCACCATTGGTGGTGCTGATCAGCACATGAGGTGCCTTGACGGGCTCGGCGGCCATCAGGTTCGCAGCGAACAGCACGGAGCCGGCAAAGAAGGCGATTTTTTTCAACATGGGTCAGTGATCCTGGGTAGTGGTTTCGACTGTCTTTAGAAAATCGAGCAAGGTAGCGTTAAAGACTTCGGGTTGATCCAAGGGCGTGGCATGGCGGGATTCTCGATCACCACCAGTCGCGCATCGGGTAGCAGTTTTACATAGATTTGTTTCTTCGCCACGGAGGTGTCGTTGGGGGCGGCGCTGATGACCAGCGTTGGACAGGTAATTTTCGACAGACGTTCCTGCACACCCCAGCCCACAACCTGCATGTTGCAGCGTTCGCGCGGTTTGCCGGAGCGCCCGTGGCCGCGCACATCCACCAGGATCAGCGGGCTGCCGTGGCCATATTCCGCGTAATGCAGGCTGCAGCGTTGATGATCGAACCAGGCCATGCATGAACTCCGTTTCAGGCCTGCCGGGGAGCGGCGAAGGGCGCGTCCAGTGGGGCGGTGTCAAAGGTGCGCAGCAATTCCACGAGAATCTGCGTGGCTGGCCCCAGCGGTTTGTCTTTGTTTGAATACAGATAGAACGTGGGGTGGCGGCTGCCGCCCTGTTCCAAGGGTAGCTGCTTGAGCAGACCTTCGGCGAGTTCGCGCTCGATCATGTGCCTTGGCAGCCAGGCGAAGCCCAGGCCGCTGCCGACAAAGGTGGCGGCGGTGGCCAGGCTGCCAACAGTCCAGCGTTGCTCGGCGCCGAGCCAGCCAACGTCGCGTGGCTGTTGTCGCCCCGAGTCGCGGATCACCACCTGCATCTGGCTTTCCAGGTCCTGAAAGCTCAATTCGCGGTTCATGCGGTGCAACGCGTGGTCGGGATGGGCCACGGCGATGAATTCGACGTCGCTCATTTCCGTGCCCAGGTAACCTGGAATGCTGAACCCACTGATCGCCAAGTCTGCCACGCCTTCGATCAACAGCTCTTCGACGCCCGACAGTACTTCTTCGCGCAACCGTACGCGGCAACCACGGCTCTGCGGCATAAACGCGGTGAGCGCACGCACCAGCCGCGCGTTCGGGTAGGCTGCATCCACTACCAGCCGCACTTCGGCCTCCCAGCCTTGTTCCATATGGTGGGCAAGATCTTCCAACTGGCTGGCGTTTTTGACCAGTTGCCGTGAGCGGCGCAACAGCACTTCACCGGCCTCGGTGAGCACTGCCTTGCGCCCGTCGATGCGCAGCAGCGGCACGCCGAGTTGGTCTTGCATACGCGCCACGGTGTAACTCACTGAGGATTGTGAACGGTGCAGCGCTTCAGCGGCTTGGGCGAAGCCGCCATGGTCGACCACCGCTTGCAGCGTGCGCCATTGATCGAGGGTAACGCGGGGCGCTTTCAAGATGAGCTCCTCTTGTCCTAAGCTGGCGGTCCCTATTGGAGACTGCCGAATGAGAAAATTCTGTTGTGTGTTGCTGGCGCTGCTGCCAATGACGGCGTTTGCGTACCCCATCGACGTGACTAAAAAGATCGACGACGTGCAAGTGGATTACAGCGCCTCCGACGTGGACGGTGACATCAGTTCGATCCGCTTAAACAATTACGGCACCAACGATGCTGTGTGTTCGGTAACCTTCACCAACGGCCCGGAATCGCCACGTACTCGCAAAGTCACGGTTGCGGCGGGTAAAAGCACCAACACCACGGTCAAGTTCACCCGCGCCATTATCAAGATGCGCATCGCCTTGGCGTGCGCTCCGAAATAAGGCGGCCAGCGGCACATGCTCACAGCCATACTGCGCTTATAAACAAATTTATGGATGGGTTGTAGCAGTTTTTTGCGCTTTTTTATCGAATGAGCCCTGGTTAATCTTTTCTCCATCGCCTTACAGCAATTACAGATGGAGCCTACGTAGCCATGTCTAATGTTCTGATCATCGAAAGCAGCGCCCGCCAGCAGGATTCGATCTCCCGCCAACTGACCCAACAGTTCATCAGCCAATGGCAGGTTGCGCACCCGGCGGATCAGATCAGCGTGCGTGACGTGGCGCTTAACCCAGTGCCGCACCTGGACGCCAACTTGCTCGGCGGCTGGATGAAACCTGCCGACCAGCGCAACGAAATCGAACAGGCTTCCCTGGACCGCTCCAACCAATTGACCGACGAATTGCTCGCCGCCGACGTGCTGGTCATGGCCGCCCCGATGTACAACTTCGCCATCCCCAGCACCCTCAAAGCCTGGCTCGACCACGTGTTGCGCGCCGGCGTGACCTTTAAATACACCGCCACTGGCCCTCAGGGTTTGCTCACCGGCAAGCGCGCCATCGTGCTGACCGCGCGCGGCGGCCTCCACATCGGCGCCAGCTCCGATCACCAGGAACCTTACTTGCGTCAGGTGATGGCGTTTATCGGGATTCACGACGTCACCTTCATTCATGCCGAGGGCGTGAACCTGAGCGGCGATTTCCAGGAAAAGGGCATCAACCACGCCAAAGCGCTGCTTGCCCAGCTCGTTGCGTGAGCCGCTTAATCGTTTAATCGTCACATAATCGTGCGGTGTTTATATCGCCCCACGCAAACCCTTCAAGTACGCGTATCGAACCTCCCTTTGCACTTGTTGCTCCTGAGTGCTCTCGCCCGACTGCCGCTATAGCGAGGTCGGGTTTTTTTTGCCTCGAGTTTCGTGACGTGCCGAAAACCTTTAATGTGCCGCCCATTCGAAATGAGGCGCGCATGGGCTATCTACTGGTTGTCACCCTGATTCAGGCATTTTCCTTCAGCTTGATCGGCGAATACCTCGCCGGTCACGTCGACAGCTACTTTGCAGTGCTGGTGCGCGTGGTGCTGGCTGGGCTGGTATTTATCCCGCTGACGCGCTGGCGCTCGGTAGAACCGGCGTTCATGCGCGGCATGCTGCTGATCGGCGCGCTGCAATTCGGCGTGACCTACGTGTGCCTGTACCTGAGCTTTCGTGTACTGACGGTGCCGGAAGTGCTGCTTTTTACGATCCTCACGCCCCTGCACGTGACCCTGATCGAAGACGCTCTCAACCGGCGTTTCAACCCTTGGGCGCTGATCGCCGCGCTGGTGGCAGTAGGCGGCGCGGCGGTGATTCGGTTCGACCAGATCACACCGCACTTTTTGATGGGTTTTTTGCTGCTGCAACTGGCCAACTTCACCTACGCCTGCGGGCAGGTAATGTACAAACATTTGGTGGCACGCTACCCGAGTGACCTGCCGCATTACCGGCGCTTCGGTTACTTTTACGTGGGCGCCCTGATCGTGGTGTTACCGGCATTTTTGATGTTCGGCAAAACCAATTTTCTGCCCGAAGCGCCACTGCAATGGGGCGTGTTGGTGTTTCTTGGGTTGGTCAGCACGGCGCTGGGCATGTACTGGTGGAACAAGGGCGCGTGCCTGGTCAATGGCGGCACCCTCGCGGTGATGAACAACCTGCATGTGCCGGTCGGGCTGTTGCTGAATTTGCTGATCTGGAACCAGCACGAGCCGCTGGGCAGGCTGGCTCTGGGCGGTTTGGTGATTCTGGGGGCGGTGTGGATCAGCCGGTTGGGCCTGCGTAACGCGCCTGCCCACCGCTGAAGCCATCCAAACCCCGTGGGAGCGGGCTTGCTCGCGATTGCTGTGCATCAGACAAGTCTCTTTCAACTGACACACCGTCATCGCGAGCAAGCCCGCTCCCGCAGGGGAGGTGCGCTTTTATGTTGGATGCTGGTCCGGCGCAGGCAAATGACTGGCGCCCAACACCGCCGGCAACATCCCGGCCCGTAAATCATTGCCGCTCGGCTGCTGATACAAACTCAAGCCAAACTCCGGCAGCACCGCCAGCAAATAATCGAAAATATCCCCTTGGATCCGCTCGTAATCGGCCCACGCCGTGGTGCGGGTGAAGCAGTAGATTTCCAGCGGCACGCCTTGGGCGGTGGTTTGCATCTGGCGCACCATGCAGGTCATGTTCGGCTGTATGTCGGGGTGGCTTTTCAGATACGCCAAGGCGTAGGCGCGAAAGGTGCCGAGGTTGGTCATGCGGCGACGGTTGGCCGACAGTTGCGCGCTGTTGCCCTGGGCATCGTTCCAGGCCTTGAGTTCGGCCTGCTTGCGGCTGACGTAATCGGTGAGCAGGTGCACTTGGGTCATGCGCACCTCCTCGTCGTCATGCAGGAAGCGCACGCCGCTGGCGTCTATATACAGTCTGCGCTTGATGCGGCGCCCGCCGGACGCCTGCATGCCGCGCCAGTTTTTGAACGACTCGGACATCAGGCGCCAGGTCGGGATGGAGACGATGGTCTTGTCAAAGTTCTGCACCTTCACCGTGTGCAGGGTGATGTCCACTACATCGCCGTCGGCACCGACCTGCGGCATTTCTATCCAGTCGCCAACCCGCAGCATGTCGTTGCTGGTCAGTTGTACGCTGGCGACGAATGACAACATTGTGTCCTTGTAGACCAACAAGATTACTGCCGACATCGCACCCAGGCCCGATAGCAGCAACAGCGGCGAGCGGTCGATCAGGGTGGCGACGATAATGATCGCGGCAAACACGAACAGCACCATCTTCGCCAGCTGCACGTAGCCCTTGATCGATCGCGTGCGAGCGTGTTCGGTGCGCGCGTAGATGTCCAGCAGGGCGTTGAGCAGGGCGCTCACGGCCAGCGTCATGAACAGGATGGTGAACGCCAGCGCGACATTGCCGATAAACAGCGTGGCGGTCTTGCCCAGGGCGGGCACCAGGTACAGGCCGAACTGAATCACCAGCGACGGCGTCATCTGCGCCAGGCGGTGGAAGACTTTGTTGTGCCGCAGGTCATTCAGCCAGTGCAGCGCCGGTTGGCGACCGAGCAATTTGACGGCATGCAGAATGAGGTAGCGCGCGACCCTTCCAAGCACCAGGGCCACGACCAGTAACACCAGCAAACCCAGGCTGGAATGCAGCAGCGGGTGCTGGTCGAGGGCGCCCCAAAGGTCTTGGACGTTGAGCCAGAGCTGTTTGATATCCATGGATGAAACCGATTCTTCTGTAAGACAACACGGGCCGATTAAAGCATTTAAGTGCGAGGAAGTTGGTTGCGCGGACAAATGTCTTAACAAAAAAGCAGCTGATTAGCGCCGTTCGCGTAAAGAAACTCGGTTTGGACGCCCGAAACCGTTACCCTATGCAGCTGATATTTTGTATTTCTTCGAGGTAGCACCCGTGTTTTCCCAATTCGCCCTGCACGAACGCCTGCTCAAAGCCGTGGCCGAGCTTAAATTTGTCGAGCCTACGCCGGTGCAAGCAGCGGCCATCCCGCTCGCGCTCGAGGGGCGTGACCTGCGGGTGACGGCTCAAACCGGGAGTGGCAAAACCGCCGCTTTCGTTCTGCCGATTCTGAACCGCCTGATCGGCCCGGCCAAAGTTCGGGTCAGCATCAAAACCCTGATCCTGTTGCCAACCCGTGAGCTGGCCCAGCAGACCTTGAAGGAAGTGGAGCGCTTCTCGCAGTTCACCTTCATCAAGTCCGGCCTGATCACTGGCGGCGAAGACTTCAAGGTCCAGGCCGCCATGCTGCGCAAGGTGCCGGATATTCTGATCGGCACGCCAGGCCGCATGATCGAGCAACTCAACGCCGGCAACCTCGACCTCAAGGAAGTCGAAGTGCTGGTGCTCGACGAAGCCGACCGCATGCTCGACATGGGGTTTGCCGACGACGTGCAACGCCTTGTCGCTGAATGTGTGAACCGTCAGCAGACCATGTTGTTCTCCGCCACCACCGGCGGCTCGACCCTGCGTGACATGGTCGCCAAGGTGCTGAATAACCCGGAGCACCTGCAGGTCAACAACGTCAGCGACCTGAATGCGACCACGCGTCAGCAGATCGTGGCCGCCGACCACAATGTACACAAAGAACAAATCCTCAACTGGCTGTTGGCCAACGAGACCTATCAGAAGGCCATCGTGTTCACCAACACCCGCGCTGCGGCTGACCGTATTTATGGTCGCCTGGTGGCACAGGACTACAAAGCGTTCGTGCTGCACGGCGAGAAAGACCAGAAGGACCGCAAGCTGGCGATCGACCGCCTCAAGGCTGGCGGCGTGAAGATTCTGGTTGCCACCGACGTTGCCGCGCGCGGCCTGGACGTGGATGGCCTGGACATGGTCATCAACTTCGACATGCCACGCAGTGGCGACGAATACGTGCACCGCATCGGCCGCACCGGGCGTGCCGGTAACGATGGCTTGGCGATCTCGCTGATCTGCCATGGCGACTGGAACCTGATGTCGAGCATCGAGCGCTACTTGAAGCAGTCGTTCGAGCGCCGCACCATCAAGGAAGTCAAAGGCACCTACACCGGGCCGAAGAAGGTCAAGGCTTCGGGCAAGGCCGTTGGCGTGAAGAAGAAAAAAGTCGACGGCAAAGGCGACAAGAAGAAAGCCGGTGCCAAGTCGCCGACCAAGCGCAAGATCGCCAACCGGCCGAAGACCGACAACCTGTCGCTCGTGAGCAAGGACGGCATGGCGCCGCTCAAGCGTCGCAAGCCAGAAGCGCCGGCTGCCGAGTAACGGTGGTTTGATATGAAAAAACCGGACAATGTCCGGTTTTTTTATGGGCAATATTTGCGCCTTCGTCTGATCGACTGAACGGCGAGAAGTGCAGCCTGTCCACCGCTTGAGGGGCTATTTTTCCATCGGCCCACAGGAGGAATCAGGATGACGACTTACAACTGGGATTTGATCGAACGGTTGCTGCATGAAGTGCAGAACGGCGAGGGCAGCTTTGCCCCGCGCAAATATGCTGAACAGGAAGCCGCGGAGAAAGCCACGGCGGGCGAATCCATCGGTAACCTGGACACACTGAAAAAGACCGCTGCCGATTATGAGTCTCTGCTGCTCAAGCGCGGGTTTATCGAGTCGCGGCCGGAAGAAGAGGGCGGCAACGGTGAAAACTTCATCCTGACCCCGCGCGGTCGCAATTGCTGTCGCTGATTGACAGTTCGATTCCCGGTAACGACCACCCGCGTCAGGTGCTGGATGAGCAGGCCGATGCACTGGAACCGGCGACGTTTGATCAAGTGGCGTCGAAGGCTGCGATTGCCTGATTTTGCCAATCAAAAGCGGGAAAAGCCGACTCAATCTCACCAGCAGAACACAGTCAAAATGTGGGAGCGGGCTTGCTCGCGATTGCGGTGTGTCAGGTAAGTAAATGTCAACTGACCCACTGCACTCGCGAGCAAGCCCGCTCCCACCAATGCGCTCCTAAAAAATCAGCTATTGTTGGCGGCCTTGAGGCATTTCAGGGCCTTGAAGTCGCTGCGCACGCTGTCAATCTTCTGCGTCAGTTTCAAGCGTTGCTGCGCAGTGCTCTCGGCCATCAGGTCGACGATCAGACCGCGTGCCGCCGTTTCCGTTTGGGCGTACGCAGCGCGGTAGTCCGGTGTCCAGAGGCTTTCGCGGTCAACCAGTAATTGCTCGATTTTTTGCGCGAAGTCGGCGCTCTGGCGTTGCTGCACAGCGGCGATAAACTGCGCCTGCCAGTGCGCGCGGTTGCCAATCCACGCGGTGTTCTGGTCACCCAAGGCGATGGACCACGCGGTGACCCGGTTCTGTTGGCTGGCACTCAGCGGGCCTATCCACGCATCCAGGCGCTTGCTCATACGCTCGGCGCGTTCCTTGATCTGTTGGGCGAGGGGCGGCTTGAGGTATTCGTCCTGGCGCTTGCGCAGGTCTTTGGCCAAGGCTTCATTCATTTCTTTAACCTGCTGATCATCCAGGCCTTGCAGCAGTTGAGTAGCCGAGGGCGTAATTTCCCGCGCGACGTCGGCAATCGCCTGTTTGGCTTCGACGGTGCGGGCTTGCAGGGCGGCGTCAGTGACCTGGTTGTTGTCGACCATCTGTTGCAGGCGGTCGAGCCAGTCCAGGTAGCCCGGCAGTTGCGTGGTGCAATGCCAGGCCAGGTGCTCCTTGAGTTTTTCGTTGAACCAGCTCTTCTGTCCGGCATTCATGTCCAGGTAGTCGTTGAGGGTCCAGGGAATAATCACATCCAGATTGCGGTAGGCCAGACCCACGCGATTGCAGCCGGCGAGCACCAGGCTCAAGGTCATGAGTACCAGCAGAAGTTTGAGCCGACGCAGCATGGGCGAGTCCTTGCGCAGAGTGGGTTAATGCATGTGAACCCACGCACGGCGCGACAGTTCAGCCCATCAATAAAACGACCGCACAGCCTTCAAGGTCAACAGGCCATCGCATTGCGAATTGTGTCCGGAGTAGGCTGAGCAATCGCCGCCGCTGAGGCTGGAGCCGCTGTAGATCAGGTCCAGGTCAATGCCCTTCCACGCGCGCGAGAACTGTACCGACCAATCGCTGAAACTGCTGATAGAGCCACCTTCCACGGCGGCCGGGGTGCCCAACTGATGCGTGGTGTATTTCATGCTGACGCCGATACCGAAGGGCTGCGTGCCGCTGAGGTCGGCAAACAATGTGCTGTCCTGACGGTCCGGGTCGTTGCTGAAAGACACGCCAAAACGGTTGCCCAGCAAGTTCAGGCCGCCATAGAACTCCTGGCTGTCGAGCGGGCTGAGCTTGGGATAACTGTAGTGGATCAAGCCCACTTCGTAGCCCAAAGTCTGGTCGAAGGGGCGTTTGAAGCCCATGTAGGAGTCGACTTCAATGTTGTCGGCCGATGAAAGCCCCATGTTCGGTGAGAATTGGCCGATGTACAGGCCGCTGCCGTGGCTAAGGTCCAGGCCGCCGTGGAAGGAGTCGCTGCCGGGGCTGGTCGGTTTAACCAAGCCTTGGGCCATGCTACGGCTTGGCGTGGTGCCCAATTTCAGGTCGAAATCGCCCAATTCACGCTGAAAAACCTGCGCTTCGGCCAGGGGGCTTGCCGCTAGGGCAGTTATCAGAAAAAAGCAGGGCTTAAGCATGCTTCACTCCATGAAAAGCGAGGAGCAGTGACCGGGAAAATCGGGCAATGCCCGTGCTAGACGTGTGCAAGCATACCGGCGAATACCAGGCGGTGAGTCCCGTTCGTCGATTAGCTTTAAACCGGGTAGTGCAGAGGGGGGATTTCAGGCTCTAGTCCTAGCGCCTTGAGTGCAAGACGCTTAGGGACCAGTTGCAGTGCGGGGTGTTACTTTTTACCCAGGCTGATCTGCTTGGACGGGCCGAAAGTCTGGCCGCTCACGCCCTTGGCAATTTGCTGGATTTCGCCGCCGGACTTGAGAAACGCAGCGATCTGGCTGTTGATCGACTCGCTGGTTTCAACGGCGGGAGCTGGCTTTGCTTTGCTGTTGGATGCTTTTACGCGCATGGCGGCCACTAACCTGTAGAAAATTAACTTGGCCAGGCATCGTACAGGAAATACTTGACAATTGCTTGGCAAATATCCTTCAAAAATAATCCGCGCGGGCGTATCAGACGAGCGGAGCACTGCCCGTCAGCCCGCCGCGCAGGCCTAAGATTTTCAGGCGCGCGGGCGTGTCGAGCACAACTCGGGTAGAATGCCGCCCACGCAATGAGGGTATTTGAAATGGCTCTAATCGGGCGCTACAACAGCTTGCAAGTGGTTAAACACACTCACTTTGGTTTGTACCTGGACGGTGCGCAAGACGGTGAAATCCTCTTGCCTAATCGGTATATTCCAAAGGATACCCCCAGTGAAGATGAAGACTGGCTCAACGTTTTCATTTACCTGGACAGCGACGACAAACTGATCGCGACGACTGAAACGCCGAAAGTCCAAGTCGGCGAATTCGCCAGTCTGAAAGTCGTCGAAGTCAACAGCATTGGTGTATTCCTCGACTGGGGTTTGCCCAAGGATCTGTTGCTGCCGTATTCCGAAGAAAAACGTCAGATGACTGCCGGTGAATACTGCGTCGTGCACGTCTACCTCGACAAGCACACCAAACGCATCACCGCCACCGCGCGCCTCGACCGCTACCTGGACAAGACGCCTGCCAATTATCAGGTGGGCCAGGAGGTCGACCTGTTGGTGGCCGAAGCCACCGACATGGGCTTCAAGGCGATCATCAACAACAAGCACTGGGGCTTGATCCACAAGAACGAAGTGTTCAAGTTCCTGCGCCCGGGCAAGGAAGAGAAAGGCTTTATTAAAGAGATCCGCGCCGATGGCAACATCAGCCTGAGCCTGCAACCCGTTGGCCAGGAAGCGGCCTCCAGCCTCAACTCGAAGATCCTCGCCAAGTTGCGCGAAAACAACGGCAGCTTGCCGGTCAGCGATAAAAGCGACCCCGCAGTGATCAGCAACTTGTTCGGCGTCAGCAAGGGCAATTTCAAGAAGGCCATTGGTGCGCTCTACAAACAAGGCCAGATTGTGATTCACGCGGATCGCATTGAACTAAGCTAAGTGCTGTTTGCTCTCTGTTAGAAGCGAGGAGAACGCCCGGTTCTGGCTCGCTTCTACAGAGGTTTGCGTCAATGACCCAAAAAACACTGTTTGCTTACCTCGGCACGTTGCTCGCCTTCCTGGTGCTCGACGGCCTTTGGCTGGGCGTCCTGATGGGCCCGACGTACAAGTCCCTGCTGGGCTCGCTGATGCTTGATCAGCCGCGCCTGTTGCCCGCCGTGCTGTTCTATCTTTTGTATGTGACGGGCTGCGTGGTGTTCGTGGTGTTGCCAAGTGCTAGCTGGCAACGTGCCGCACGCTTGGGCGCTTTGTTGGGCCTGGTGGCCTATGGCACTTACGACTTGAGCAACTGGGCGACGCTGCAAGGCTGGTCCGCAGGCCTTGCGGTCATGGACATGGCCTGGGGCACGTTCCTGACGGCCATGTGCTGCACGGTCGGCTACCTGTGCGCATATCGGGTGCGCAAGTGATTGTGTACAGGTTTGCTGTGCACCGTTGCCGAGCATAACCTCAGCTTTTAAACCTCTTTAGACCCTTATGCAGCCCAGTTGCAAAAGGATTGTGTTCTATTGGCACGCATTCTGCTGACTTTCTCGTATACAACTTGAGCCGCCTCCCGTATGCACACGGTTACGGGAGCGCAGGCCGGTATTTCGAGGAGCCACGCGATGACCGAACACTTGCCCAACGGCTACAGCCCGCGCCTGTACAACAAAGACCTTGGCCCACTGCCGCAAAAGTGGACCTGGTACAACATTTTTGCCTTCTGGATGAGCGACGTGCACAGCGTCGGCGGCTATGTGTTCGCCGCCAGCCTGTTCGCCCTCGGGCTGGCCAGTTGGCAGGTATTGATCGCCTTGCTCGCGGGCATTTGCATTGTGCAGGTGATCGCCAATCTGGTCGCCAAACCCAGCCAGCAGGCTGCCGTGCCCTATCCGGTGATTTGCCGGCTGGCATTCGGTGTGTTCGGGGCGAATATTCCGGCGGTGATCCGTGGCCTGATCGCCGTGGCTTGGTACGGTATTCAGACCTACTTGGCGTCGAGTGCCTTGATCATCGTGGTGCTGCGCTTTTTCCCACAAATGGCGGCGTACGCAGAGCCGCATTTCGCAGGATTATCCTACTTGGGCTGGCTTGGCTTTCTCAGCTTGTGGGCAGTGCAGGCTGCGGTGTTCTGGGCCGGTATGGAGTCCATCCGCCGCTTTATCGACTGGGCGGGCCCGCTGGTCTACGCCGTGATGTTTGCCCTGGCAGGCTGGATTGTGTTCAAGGCTGGCTGGGCGAATATCAGCTTTACCCTGTCGGAAAAATCGCTGTCGGGCTGGCAGGCCTTTGGCCAGGTGATTGTAGCGACGGCGCTGGTGGTGTCTTACTTCTCTGGCCCTACCTTGAATTTCGGTGATTTCAGCCGCTACTGCCGCAGCATGCAAGACGTGCGACGCGGTAACTTCTGGGGGCTGCCGGTGAATTTTCTGGCGTTCTCGCTGGTCACCGTTGTGATCGTTTCGGGCACGTTGCCGGTGTTCGGTGAAATGCTGCATGACCCGATCGCCACGGTGTCGCGCATCGACAACAGCGTGGCCGTATTGCTCGGCGCGTTTGCCTTTGTCACAGCGACCATCGGCATCAATATCGTCGCCAATTTTGTATCGCCGGCGTTCGACTTCGCCAACGTCGCGCCGAGCAAAGTCAGCTGGCGTGCGGGCGGCATGATCGCGGCGGTAGCATCGATTTTTATCACGCCGTGGAACCTGTTTAACAACCCGCTGATGATCCACTACACCCTCGATGTGCTGGCCGCGTTTATCGGGCCGTTGTTCGGCATCCTGCTGGTGGACTTCTACCTGATCAAAAAGCAGCAGATCGATGTGGCTGCGCTGTTCGATGACAGCCCCAACGGCCGCTATTATTTCGACGGCGGGGTCAACTGGACGGCGGTTAAAGCGTTGGTGCCAGCGACGCTGGTGGGCGTGGCCATTACCTTCACGCCGGCGTTGCAGGGCATGGCCAACTTCGCCTGGTTTACCGGGTGCTTCCTCGGTGGGCTATTTTTTCTGTTGCTGGCGCGCGAGAACAGGTTCGCGTAGCCGCGCCGCTGGTGGTCGGCTGACCGCTGCGGCAGGGCGCAATAACACCGCGCCCGCCACCAAAAGGCCTGCGCCAGCAACCAGCAAAGCCGGTTGCAGGCCGCCGCTCAGATGGCTGCTCACCGAGGCGAGCAGCGGGCCGCTCAACTGGCCGATGGCGAAGCTTGCGGTCAACAACCCCGTGCTGCGCTGATAGCCGTGCGGCGCTATATCTCGCAAGCGTTGCATCACCAGCATCATGCACGCCAGAAACGGCGCACCGCACAGCAACACGCCCAACGCCAGGCCCCAGCCATTGCCCAGCAGGCAGGCGAATACGCCGACCGCTTGCAGCCATAACGTTGTCATCAGCCAACGACGGGTGCTCTGCGGATTGCTGCGGCGCAGGCTCACCACCACCACGCCAAGCGCCGCGCCAAGCCAAAGCATGGCCAGAACAGATCCGCCTGCCACGCGCCGTTGAACTGCGCAGCGGCCATCTGTGACAGGAAGGTCGCCGGGATGATGTAGCCCAAGCCGTACAGGAAATAAACCCAGTACAGGTGCGCAATGCTTTGATTGTGGCCGACGCTGGAGGCGGGTGCGCTATTAACGGTCGGCTGCGGCAAGAAAGGCAGGGTCGCCAGCAGCATGACCAGCGCCACCACCCCATACACCAGCCACAACGTTGCAGAGTTTTGCCCCAGCACATTCGAGCCCAGCGCCAGCAACCCCGTTAGCACAATCCCCAACCGGGCCCGGCAAACACCAATGCACCCCAGCGCGGCCGCCCTGCGGCAACCGCCAGCGGCTGGCTTAAACTGGTGATCATCACCAATGCCCACGCACTGGCGACACCGGTACCAAAACGCAGCAACAGATGCGGCCAAAACCCGTCGGCCCAATACGATGCCAGGGTCAGCAGCACGCAGAGCCACAGCCCGCCGTACAGGCGGCCACGCACATGCTGGTGGCTGCGCGCGAAGGTCGAGTCCACGGCACCCACAAAATAGCCCAGGTAATTGGCGGCGGCGATCAGCCGGCGCCGGTCAGGTCGATTTGCCCTTCGCTGAGCAAATGCGGCATTTGCGGGGTGAGCGCGAAGCGGCCAATGCCCATGGCCATCATCAACGCGATAAAACTCGCGAGTAAACGAATAAGCGGTGACATGCTCAGGTTTCCTGTCTGCAAGCGAAGACCTTCAGCCTAAAGCGCTTTGACTTTCTGTAAAAATGAATAATAGTGAGCAACTTGTTCAGTTTTGGAGAAAGGTATGGAGTTCAGTCAATTGCGGATTTTCCACGCCGTGGCGCAAGAGGGCTCCATCACGCGCGCGGCCGAGCGCCTGCATCGCGTGCCGTCGAACCTGTCGACACGCCTCAAGCAGATGGAGGCGCAACTCGGTGTTGAGTTGTTCGTGCGTGAGCGCCAGCGTTTGCAGCTTTCTCCTGCGGGCAAGGTGTTGCTCGACTACAGCGCCCGCTTGCTCGCATTGCATGACGAAGCCTGCGGCGCGGTGCAGGGTGGGCAACCGGCCGGCGACTTTGTGTTGGGTAGCATGTACAGCACCGCCGCGATCCATTTGCCCAAGCTGCTGGCGCGTTATCACAAGGCTTATCCGAAGGTGAACTTGCAGGTGCAAATGGCACCCAGTGGTGAACTGCTGGAAGGTTTAATCACCGGGCGTCTGGATGCGGCGCTGGTGGATGGCCCGCTGACCATCGCCACCTTGGACGGTGTGCCGCTGTGCGAAGAGCGCTTGGTGTTGATTTGCGAGGCGGATCACCCACCCGTGCTTGGGCCTCAGGATGTTGCCGGGCGCTCCGTGTTCACTTTCCGCCGCAGTTGCGCCTATCGCACGCGGCTGGAGACGTGGTTTTCGCACGAGCATGTGGCCATGGGCCGGGCGATTGAGATCGAGTCTTATCAGGGCATGCTCGCCTGTGTGATTGCCGGTTCCGGCGTGGCGTTGATGTCCGAATCCATGCTCGACAGCCTGCCAGGCAAGGACGGCGTGTCCGTTCATCCGCTGACAGGGCCTTTTGCTACTGCGACCACCTGGCTGATGTGGCGAAAGGGTATGCTCGGCGCTAACCTCAATGCATGGATTGACCTGCAGCGTGAAGGCAACGCCGATGTGCTGCAGGACGCGCGCGCGATGGCTTGAACGATCCGTCAGGATTTGAATCAATTCAGTAATAGTTCGTTGTGGTTTCGTTCAAGCATTGCGTAGGACTTAGAGCTACTATCTGTACGAAGCGGCGACATTTCGTAAGGCTGCATAGCTACCGCCGACCCGCACTACCCTCAAAGGGGGCAACCATGAAAGACAAAATTCAAAACTGGCTCCATGATCTCGGCGTTGCACTGGGCTTGATTGAGCCGCCGCTGCAACCCGTGCCGATTCGCACGGATGACGAGCAGCGCAGGCCGCGTCGCAGGTAAGCGCAGGTCGAAGCAGGCGTTGAGTGGGCACTGGCTTGTGTGGGAGCTGGTTTGCCTGCGATAGCATTACCTCGGTCTGCCTGATGCGCCGAGGCGCCTGAATCGCCGGCAAGCACGGCTCCCGCACACACACACACATCCGGCTTCCACATAAGCCTGCTCTCATAGTTGTGTTCCTGAAATTCATGTCCAGACCCCAATGTTCCCGCTGCCTCAGGCCCGTCACCCATTGTTTGTGCCCGCTGATCCCCAACCTCGACAGTCGCACCCGCGTGTTGCTCTTGCAGCACCCGAGCGAGGTTAACCATGCGCTGAATACCGCGCGGCTTGCCGCGCTGGGGTTGAACAATGCGCAGTTGGTGGTGGGTGAGGTGTTCGAAGACCTGCCGACCTTATTGAACCCACCCGGCTATCAGGTACGGCTGTTGTTCCCGTCTGACGATGCGCTGCCGCTGCAAACGTATGCACCCGGCGACGAGCCGCTGTTGCTGGTGGTGCCCGACGGCACGTGGCGCAAGGCGCGCAAACTCTTGCACCTCAACCCATTGTTGGCTGCCTTGCCCTGCGTCACGCTGGCCGAAGGCGCGGCGTCCCGCTACCGGCTGCGCAAGGCGCCGGGGCCAGGGGCGTTGTCGACGGTGGAGGCGATCGTACAAGCGTTGCAGGTGCTGGAGGCGCCGGTGTCTTTCGAACCGTTGCTCGCACCTTTCGATGCCCTGATCGACGGCCAGATCGCAGCCATGGGACCTGCGGTGTTCCAGAAAAACCACGGCTGACAAGGGCTTTCAGCTTGCTTATTCCTTTAAGCCATAAGCACCGCACTTTGCGTGATATGGCCTGCCAGCCTTTCCCGGTATGATGTTCGCCCCCGCAGTCTGGATTGCGAATACGCCATGACCTTGCAGTACCCTACAATCGCCGATTGCGTCGGCAACACGCCCCTGGTCCGCTTGCAACGCATGGCGGGTGAAACCAGCAATACCCTGCTGCTCAAGCTTGAGGGAAACAACCCGGCCGGTTCCGTCAAGGACCGCCCTGCGCTGTCGATGATCACCCGCGCCGAGCTGCGCGGGCAGATCAAACCCGGCGACACCCTGATCGAAGCCACCTCGGGTAACACCGGCATCGCCCTGGCCATGGCCGCGGCGATCAAGGGTTACAAAATGGTGCTGATCATGCCCGACAACGGCAGCGCCGAGCGCAAGGCGGCGATGACCGCCTACGGCGCCGAGTTGGTGCTGGTTACCCAGGAAGAGGGCATGGAAGGCGCCCGCGACCTCGCCGAGCGCATGGCCGCCGAAGGCCGTGGCCAGGTGCTCGACCAGTTCGCCAACGGCGACAACCCCGAGGCGCATTACACCTCCACCGGCCCCGAAATCTGGCGTCAGACCCACGGCAGCATTACTCATTTCGTCAGCTCCATGGGCACCACCGGCACCATCATGGGCAATTCTCGCTACCTCAAGGAGCAGAACCCGGCGATCCAGATTGTCGGCCTGCAACCGATGGAAGGCGCGTCCATCCCCGGCATTCGCCGTTGGCCGCAAGAGTACCTGCCGAAGATCTACGAGGCCGTGCGCGTGGACCGCATCATCGACATGGCCCAGCGTGAAGCCGAAGACACCACCCGCCGATTGGCGCGTGAAGAAGGCATCTTCTGCGGCGTGTCTGCCGGTGGTGCCGTGGCCGGCATGTTGCGTTTGTCTAAAGAACTGGAAAACGCGGTGATCGTCGGGATCATCTGTGACCGTGGCGACCGTTACCTGTCGACCGGCATTTTCGACGAACCCAACTGATGGCCAAGCACGAGAGAGGCCTGCGTTTCCAGCCGACCGGCGGCAGCCGGGCGCCACAGATTCCGGTGGGCAAAAAACAACGCCTGAGCATCGAACGTTTGGCCAACGATGGGCGCGGCATTGTTTTTTTTGAAGGCCGCACCTGGTTTGTGAACGGCGCGCTGGCCGGCGAAGACGTCGAAGCGCGGGTATTGGGCGCCCACGGCAAAGTGGTCGAAGCGCGCACCGAGCGTGTGTTCAAGGCCAGTGAGTTACGCCGCCCGGCGCCGTGCGCGCACTTTGGCCGCTGCGGCGGTTGCAGCGTGCAGCACCTGCCCCAAGACGAACAACTCGCCCTGAAACAGCGCATGCTCGCCGAGCAACTGTCCCGCGTGGCCGGTGTCGAACCGCAAGAGTGGGCCGCACCTTTAAGCGGGCCGGAATTTGCCTACCGTCGCCGTGCCCGCGTGGCCGTGCGTTGGGACGCGAAGGCCAAGCAACTGGAAGTGGGTTTTCGCGCGGTGGCCAGCCAGGACATCGTCGCCATCGATGATTGCCCGGTGCTGGTACAGGCCTTGCAACCGATCATGCAGCGTTTGCCGAACATGCTGCGCCGCTTGAGCAAACCTCAGGCGCTGGGGCATGTGGAGTTGTTCAGCGGTTCGTCGATTGCGGTGTTGTTGCGGCATATGTCGCCATTGTCGGACGCCGACCTGCTGATACTCAAAGAATTCTGCGCCTTCCATGAAGCCCAATTGTGGCTGCATGGCGAAGGCCAGCCGGAACCGGTCGAGGCGCATACCGCGTTGGGTTATCGGTTGGAACAGTGGGGCCTGGAACTGGCCTATCGGCCGGGCGATTTTGTACAAGTGAATGCCGCCGTTAACGCGGCAATGATCACCCAGGCCCTGGAATGGCTTGCGCCGCAGCCTGATGAGCGGGTGCTGGACTTGTTCTGCGGGCTGGGCAATTTTGCCCTGCCGTTGGCCAAACAGGCGCGTGAAGTGGTGGCGGTGGAAGGTGTGCAAACCATGGTGGATCGGGCCGCACTCAACGCCATCAGCAATAATTTGCATCACAATGTAGAGTTTTTTCAGGCCGATTTGTCTCAGCCTTTGAGTGACGCGCAGTGGGCCAAACAGGGCTTTTCTGCGGTACTCTTGGACCCACCGCGTGATGGTGCGCTGGAGGTTGTGCGTAAGCTTGCGACCCTTGGGGCCAAGCGCGTGGTGTATGTGTCCTGCAACCCGGCCACGCTGGCGCGGGACACGGTTGAGTTGGTCAAGCAAGGCTACCGGCTAAAACGTGCAGGGATCCTCGACATGTTTCCGCAAACGGCACACGTCGAGGCCATGGCATTATTTGAAGCGGGCTAGGATGCCCGTTTAATCCGACTGGCCTGTAGTCTCCTGGGCTGTGACCTGTCAGGGAACGTGCGTAGCCTAAGGTTGCAAAGCAGGTCAGCGATGTTTTTTGGCGCATTCAAGGTGCGTCGTAGGGAAGGTAAGCAAGATGGTACAGGTGAGAGCACACCAGCCGATCAACACCGACGGCAGTATCAATCTCGAGGCATGGCTGGATCATGCCGTCAGTGTCGACCCGGCACTGGACCGTGAAGCCTTGAAGGCCGCTTGCGAGTTCGCTCGTGAGTCCGAGCAGCAAAATAATGCGGCCAAGAATCTCTGGGCCGAAGGCACGTCAAGTTTTCGCACCGGGTTGGAAATCGCCGAAATCCTCGCCGATCTCAAGCTCGACCAGGATTCGCTGATCGCCGCCGTGCTCTATCGCGGCGTGCGCGAAGGGCATATCGCGTTGCCACTGGTCAGCCAGCGTTTCGGCACCGTAGTGGCCAAGCTGATCGACGGCGTGCTGCGCATGGCCGCCATCAGTGCCAGCCTGAGCCCGCGCCAATCGATGGTGCTGGGCACGCAGGGCCAAGTCGAAAACCTGCGCAAAATGCTCGTGGCGATGGTCGACGACGTGCGTGTCGCGCTGATCAAACTGGCTGAGCGTACCTGCGCGATCCGCGCGGTGAAGACCGCCGACGACGAAAAGCGCAACCGCGTGGCCCGCGAGGTTTTCGATATTTACGCGCCGCTGGCACACCGCCTGGGCATTGGCCATATCAAGTGGGAGCTGGAGGACTTGTCCTTCCGCTATCTCGAACCCGATCAATACAAACAGATTGCCACGCTGCTGCACGAGCGGCGGCTCGACCGCGAGCGCTTTATCAGTGACGTGATGGGCCAGTTGCGTTCCGAGTTGCAGGCCACCGGCGTCGAAGCCGACATCAGCGGCCGCGCCAAGCACATCTATTCCATCTGGCGCAAAATGCAGCGCAAGGGCTTGGCCTTCAGCCAGATCTACGACGTGCGTGCCGTGCGCGTGCTGGTGCCGGAAATGCGCGATTGCTACACCGCGTTGGGCATCGTCCACACCTTGTGGCGGCACATTCCCAAGGAATTTGACGACTACATCGCCAACCCCAAGGAAAACGGCTATCGCTCATTGCACACCGCGGTCATCGGCCCCGAGGGCAAGGTGCTCGAAGTGCAGATCCGCACCCACGCCATGCACGAAGAGGCAGAGCTGGGCGTTTGTGCGCACTGGCGCTACAAGGGCACCGACGTCAAGGCCGGCTCCAACCAGTACGAAGAGAAAATTTCCTGGCTGCGCCAAGTGCTCGAATGGCACGAAGAACTCGGCGACATCGGCGGCCTGGCCGAGCAACTGCGTGTGGACATCGAGCCCGACCGGGTTTACATCTTCACCCCCGACGGCCACGCCATCGACTTGCCCAAAGGCTCTACGCCGCTGGATTTTGCCTACCGCGTGCACACCGAAATCGGTCACAACTGCCGGGGCGCCAAGATCAACGGGCGCATCGTGCCGCTCAACTACAGCCTGCAGACCGGCGAGCAGGTCGAGATCATCACCAGCAAGCACGGCACGCCGAGCCGCGACTGGCTGAACCCGAACCTGGGCTACATCACCACGTCGCGGGCACGTGCGAAGATCGTGCATTGGTTCAAATTGCAGGCGCGCGACCAGAACGTCGCCGCCGGTAAAACCTTGCTTGAGCGCGAACTGGGCCGTTTGGGCCTGCCGCAAGTGGACTTCGACAAGCTGGCCGAAAAAGCCAACATGAAGATCGCCGAGGACATGTTCGCAGCCTTGGGCGCCGGCGACCTGCGCTTGGCGCAACTGGTCAACCTGGCGCAACAGCTGGTCGAGCCGGAGCGCGGCAGCGAACAGCTGGAGCTGATCCCGCGCAAAGCCACCGGCTACAAACCGGGCAAGCGCGGCGACATTCAGATCCAGGGCGTGGGCAACTTGATGACGCAAATGGCCGGCTGCTGCCAGCCATTGCCGGGTGACGCCATTGTCGGTTACATCACCCAGGGCCGTGGCGTGAGTATTCACCGCCAGGACTGCGCCTCGGTGCTGCAACTCGGCGGGCGCGAGCCCGAGCGCATCATCCAGGTCAGTTGGGGCCCGGTGCCGGTGCTCACCTACCCGGTGGACATCGTGATTCGTGCCTACGACCGTTCCGGTTTGCTGCGTGACGTGTCGCAAGTGCTGCTCAATGAGCGCATCAACGTGCTGGCGGTGAACACCCGCTCGAACAAAGAGGACAACACTGCATCGATGTCCTTGACCATCGAGATTCCGGGGCTGGACGCGTTGGGGCGCCTGCTGGGGCGGCTTTCGCAGTTGCCGAACATCATCGAGACGCGGCGCAACCGTACGCCATGAAGTCCGACTGAAAGTGTGGGAACTCCCACACTTGAACAGTGGTGCTGCCAAACATTGAGCAGAGATTGATTGATGTATTCACTTGAAGACCTGCTGCACCTGATGAGCCGCCTGCGCGACCCGCAATACGGTTGCCCGTGGGACATCAAGCAAACTTACGCGAGCATCGTGCCGCACACCCTGGAAGAAGCCTACGAAGTAGCCGATGCCATCGAGCGCGGCGACTTTGATCACCTGCAGGGTGAGCTGGGCGATTTGTTGTTTCAGGTGGTGTATTACAGCCAGTTGGCGCGCGAAGAAGGGCGTTTCGAATTTGCCGGGGTGATCGACAGCATCACGCGCAAACTGATTCGCCGGCATCCGCACGTGTTCCCGACGGGCGATTTGTACGCGCCGCTGGATATTCCACAACTCAGTGAAGAACAGGTCAAGCAGCGCTGGGAGCAAATCAAGGCCGAAGAGCGCGCCGAAAAATCCGCCGCACCGCAGCAACTTTCCCTGCTCGACGACGTGCCCATGGCCTTGCCATCGCTGTCGCGTGCCGCCAAATTGCAAAAGCGCGCCAGCCAGGTCGGTTTCGATTGGCCAGCGGCGTTGCCGGTGGTGGATAACGTGCGCGAAGAGCTCGATGAAGTGCTTGAAGCCATGGCCGATAACGACGCGGTGGCCATTGCCGATGAAGTCGGTGACCTGCTGTTTGCAGCGGTCAACCTGGCCCGCCACCTCAAGGTAGACCCGGAAGCTGCGCTGCGTGACGCCAACGCCAAATTCGAACGACGTTTCCGATTTATCGAACAGGCATTGCGCGACACGCATCAACCCATAGAAGATTGCACCCTCGAAACGTTGGACGCCCTGTGGGGCGAAGCCAAACGCCAGGAACTAAGTGAGTAAGCACCATGAGCATTTCCCTTCGCGACCAGTTGCTCAAAGCAGGCCTGGTCAACCAAAAGCAGGCCAAGCAGGTCGGCAAAGAGAAGCAGAAACAGCAGCGCCTGGTCCACAAGGGCCAGGTCGAGGCCGATGACACCCAGGCGCGTCAGGCCCAGCAAGCGCAGGCCGAGAAGGTCAAGCGTGACCAGGAACTGAACCGCCAGCAGCAGGAAAAAGCCGAGGCCAAGGCGCGCACGGCTCAGGTCAAGCAACTGATCGAGACCTCGCGGCTGCCCAAGCTGACCACCGAGGATTACTACAACTTCGTTGACGACAAGAAGGTCAAGCGCCTGTCGGTCAACACGCTGATGCGCAACAAGCTGAGCAACGGCTCGCTGGCGATTGTGCACCACGGCGGCAGTTACGAGGTGATCCCGCGTGAAGCGGCGCTGAAGATCCAGGAACGTGCGCCGGAGCGTATCGTCCAGCTGAATATCCTCACCGAAACCCAGGTGCCGGACGCGGATGATCCGTACGCCGCTTACCAGATCCCGGATGACCTGATGTGGTAAAGCGTTAAAAACAACAAACCCCGCTCAACAGGCGGGGTTTTTGTTTGCAGGCGACCCTGGTTGGGCGCTTGTCGAACCTCAGCGGTACGACAAGCTCGCCACAACCGGGCGGCTGCGGGATTTCAGGTTTCAGGCGTTTTGTTCCTGGCGTTTCATTTCGAGGGTTTCCAGCTCGTTTTTATAATTATGAGCGTCGCTCTCGTTGTGAAACATGCCGACCAGCAGGTCTTGTTGATGTACATCCCAGATGTGAATCCCATGGCCCAAGGCTTCGTGGGACATATGTGCATCGTCGCGTTCAGTTACTTTTACAGTCATCTGCTTGCTCCAATCTCTGGTTGATCTGCGGCAAGTCGTCGCAGGCCTTTGTTATATGTTTTGTTAGCTTGCTAAGTAAACTGGTTTTACGCGCAACTATTCATTGCAAAAAACGCAACAATCCTACAGGCCGCATAAATCGCGACATTGCGTCGCAGGTGCTTGGCTTATATGACAAAAGTTTCATGTTGAAGGCGCTCAAGTGTGGGAGCGGGCTTGCTCGCGATGGCATCAATCCGGTGACTCTGATGCTTCGAGGTGCCTGCATCGCGAGCAAGCCCGCTCCCACAAAAAAGCGTTTTGCTCCAGCCACTCAGGTCGCACTTTAGTGCAGGCGAAAAAAAGCCCCGCATTCAGCGAGGCCCTTTCACGCATCAGTGCATCAGTTACCTTTGACAGCCTTGCCGTCAACGGTGCCGTCCAGCAGCATGATGTTGTATTCCTTACCGTCTGTTTCCACCTGGCGCAGGGCAACCAGAATGCCGCCCCAATCCTTGGCAAACCACATCTGGGTGATGCGCTTGCTTTGAGTCGGGTCACGCACACGCTCAACCTTGATAGCGTCGATGGTGCCGGCTTTGGTTTGGACCTTTTCGGGGCCGATTACACGGAAGTCGTAAGTGTCTACGTCTGTCCCTACAACCACGTTGTAGCTCATGCTCTTCTTGCCCGCAGCCACGTCACGCTGCAGCGCCAACTGGTAGGTCGACTTGTCGAGCATGCCGCTTTGCAGGGCGACGTTGACCGGGTCTTTGTTTTCAAAGCCGGTGACTTTATTGGCCGCCGGGTCGAAGTCCAGGTTGATCTTCTTCGACTTGCCCAGGCCACCGCGTTCGAAGCTATAGCTCACCGGCTGCAAGGTATCTTTGTCGAAACGGATGACGCTGGTTTCGGTGAGGCTGGCGATCATCATGGAAGCCTTGAAATTCAAGGTCCAGGAGCCGTTGTCATTCTTGGTCAGGCTGCGTTCGGCCGAACCACTCATGGGCAACTGCTTCCAGTCGGCCGTGTAGCTGGCGGAGAAAGGGTGAAGGTCTGCTGCTTGCACGGCAGGCAAGGCGAACAGCGCAAAAGCGAAGAGCAAGGCGCGACGCATAAAATCTCCTAGGTTCGAATCAAGTGGCCGCTGGCCGCGAGTAACTGACCGTCCAATAATGCACCCTGTTCGCCGAGAATCAATCGTCCTTCGGCAAACCAGCGAACAGCCAGTGGGTAAATCTTGTGTTCCTGGGTATGAACCCGTTGCGCAAGTGTCTGCGCTGAATCTTGTGACTCTACCGGAACCACTGCCTGTACGACCAGAGGCCCGCCATCGAGTTCCTCGGTCACAAAGTGCACGCTGCAGCCATGCTCGCTGTCACCCGCATCGAGCGCGCGCTGATGCGTGTGCATGCCTTTGTACTTGGGCAGCAGGGAAGGGTGGATATTCAGCAGGCGCCCTTCGTAGTGCCGCACGAAAGCAGCGCTGAGGATGCGCATGAAGCCTGCCAGTACCACGAGTTTGGGGTTGAAGGTGTCGATCAGTTCGACCAGGGCGCCGTCGAAAGCCTCGCGGCCGTCGAACGCCTTGTGGTCAAGCGAGCGGGTTTCGATACCCGCGTCCCTCGCGCGTTGCAAGCCGTAGGCGTCGCTGCGGTTGGAAATCACCGCAGCGATGCGCACCGGGCTGTCGCCGATGCGCGTGCTGTCGATCAGCGCCTGCAAGTTACTGCCGGTGCCGGACAGCAGCACCACCACATCACAGCGTGCAGGCATCTGCTCTGGCATCAGTGTGCCTTAAGGTTTTTCAGTTCAACCTGAGCCGCGCCTTCCGGTGCAGTTGCGATCTGGCCAATCACCCATGGCTGTTCGCCGGCTTCACGCAGTACGTTCAGCGCGGTTTCAACGTGTTCCTGGGCCACGCAGATGACCATGCCCACGCCGCAGTTCAGCACGCGGTGCATTTCGGTTTCGTTGACGTTGCCTTGCGCTTGCAGCCAGTCGAAGACTGCCGGGCGCTGCCAGCTCGCCACGTCGACAATCGCCTGGGCGCCTTTTGGCAGCACGCGCGGGATGTTGTCGAGCAGGCCACCGCCGGTGATGTGGGCCATGGCTTTAACCGCGCCAGTGTCCTTGATCAACTTGAGCAATGGCTTGACGTAGATACGCGTCGGGGCCATCAACAAGTCGGTCAGAGGCTTGCCGTCGAGCTGAATGGTTTCGATGTCGGCGCCGGACACTTCGATGATCTTGCGGATCAGCGAGTAACCGTTGGAGTGCGGGCCGGACGATGGCAAAGCGAGCAGGGCGTCACCGGCAGCGACTTTGGAGCCGTCGATGATTTCGGATTTTTCCACCACGCCGACGCAGAAGCCAGCCAGGTCGTAGTCTTCGCCTTCGTACATGCCTGGCATTTCAGCGGTTTCGCCGCCGACCAATGAGCAGCCCGACAGCTCGCAGCCAGCACCGATGCCGGTCACTACCTGGGTCGCGGTTTCGACATTGAGCTTGCCGGTGGCGTAGTAGTCGAGGAAGAACAGCGGCTCTGCGCCGCACACCACCAAGTCGTTAACGCACATGGCTACCAGGTCGATGCCGATGCTGTCGTGCTTGTTCAGGTTCAGTGCCAGGCGCAGCTTGGTGCCCACACCGTCGGTGCCGGAGACCAATACAGGCTGTTTGTAGCCGGCCGGGATTTCGCAGAGGGCGCCAAAACCGCCCAGGCCGCCCATGACTTCGGGGCGCGCAGTGCGCTTGGCGACGCTCTTGATGCGTTCGACCAATGCTTCACCGGCGTCGATGTCTACACCGGCGTCCTTGTAGCTCAGGGAGGGTTGCTTGCTCATGATCCAGGCCTTTAGGGGGGATTTCTGGGTTACGACCGGGCGGGCAGGCGCTTTTTGTAAAAGGCCCAGCCGTTGACGGTCTGCGAAGGCGCGCGATTTTATCAGGCTTGAGGGGCAGCGACCATCCTCGCGCCGACGGGCAGGGCCATATCGCTTAAAAAAGTGCGGGTTAAAAAAATCCTGATCGGGTCTGCTTTGGTGCGTATTAAGGTATAGCCTTTAACACGCTATCGTTATGACGGTGCTAAAACTTGCCGCGACCCTGTGAATGTTTTACCGGTTGCTGTGGTCACAGCCTTGCCAAACCGAGTTCACGCGGTCTGTTCCAGCCGCTAAATTTGTCGTTCGGGAATCTTCCATGCGTCTGTGTCAATTCTTCTTTGTAGGCTGCTTGTCGTTGGTCAGCCTGGCGAGTCACGCCGAAACCCTCAATGGCCTTTATCAAGTGCTTGAACCGGTCACCAGCCAATCGCCGCAAGAGCGCGACCAAGCCACCCAGCGCGCCGTGCAAACCCTGGTGATTCGCCTCACTGGCGACGCCAAGGCCGCCGACGGTCCGGGCCTGGCGGCGATTCGTAAAGAGCCGCAGCAAATCATCAGCCAATACGGCTACGACGCCGGCCCGCCGGAAAGCCTGCAAGTGGATTTCGACCCCGTGAGCACCGATCGCGCCCTGCGTGAAGCGGGCCTGTCGATCTGGGGCAGTAATCGCCCGTCGATTCTCGGCTGGTGGCTTAACGACTCCACCGAAGGCAGCAGCCTGGTCGGTGATGGCCAGGCAGTTGCCGGCGCGTTGCGCCGCGCCGCGCAACACCGTGGTTTGCCGCTGCGCCTGCCGCTGGGTGATCTTGACGAACAGGTAGTCGCCACCGCCCCGAACCTTGAAAGTGCCGACGCAGCACCGCTGCGCGCAGCCTCCGAGCGCTACGGTGCAGACGCGTTGCTCGCGGTGCATGCGCGCCAGGAAGGCAACCAATGGCAGGCCAAATGGCGTTTGTGGCTGGGCGACAAGAGTGAACAGGGCACCGCGCAAGGCGCCGACACCGCTGCCGTGGCCGATGCCGTGTTGCTCGCGGTCAGCGAAAAGCTCGCGCCACGTTTTGCCGTCAAACCGGGCGTGAGTACCGAACAATTATTGGAAGTGCAGGGCATGAACCTGGAGCGCTACGCCGCCCTGAGTCATGTGCTCGAACCTTTTGGTGGCCAGCCGCAGTGGGTCGATGGCGATCGCATTGTGTATCGCGTCAACGGCAGCGCCGATCAGTTGCGTACTCAGTTGAGCCTGTCCAGGTTGCAGGAGGTGCCCGCAGGTGAGGCGTCAGCCCAACCGCCGGTGGCGGAAGGCGCACAACCTGCCGCCGCCCCTGAACCTCAGGCACAACTGCGTTTTCGTTGGTAAATGTTCAGCTTTCTTCCTATATAGAAGCTGCAAGTAAATAAACAGGTGGAGTGGTGTATGGCGGATATGCGTCGTTGGGTGTGGCTTGGCGGGATTGTCCTGCTGTGCGGGTTTGTATTTTTGCTGCATTCGATACTCACGCCGTTCCTGGTTGCGTTGCTGCTCGCTTATCTGTTCGATCCCGTGGTGGATCGCCTGGAAAAACTCGGCATGTCACGCACCTGGGGTGTGGTGACGGTATTTGCCTTGTTCACGTTGATCATCACCGCACTGGTGTTGGTGCTGGTGCCGATGCTCGCCAAGCAACTGTTTCGCCTGTACGAGCTGGCGCCGCAAATGCTCGACTGGCTGCAGCACACGGCAATGCCGTGGGCGCAGTCCAAACTGGGGCTGGCGGATGGCTTCTGGAAGTTCGACAAGGTCAAGGCAGCGATCAGTGAACACATGGGCCAGACCACCGATATTGTCGGTGTGGTGCTCAGCCAGGCCACGGCCTCCAGCTTGGCGTTGATCGGCTGGCTGACCAACCTGGTATTGATCCCGGTGGTGGCGTTCTACTTGCTGCGTGACTGGGACATCATGATGGCCAAGATCCGCAGCCTGTTGCCGCGCGACCGTGAAGAGCAAGTGGTCTCGCTGGCCGGTGAATGCCATGAAGTACTCGGCGCATTCGTGCGCGGCCAACTGCTGGTGATGCTCGCGCTCGGCATCATCTACGCCGCGGGGTTGATGGCGATTGGTCTGGAGCTGGGGCTGTTGATCGGTTTGATCGCAGGCCTGGCTGCCATCGTGCCGTACATGGGCTTTGTGATCGGTATCGGCGCAGCGCTGGTGGCGGGGCTGTTCCAGTTTGGCGGCGACCTTTACCCGATGCTGGGGATTGTTGCGGTGTTCATGGTCGGCCAGGCCCTGGAAGGCATGGTGCTGACGCCATTGCTGGTGGGCGACCGAATTGGCCTGCACCCGGTTGCGGTGATTTTCGCGATCCTGGCGGGCGGTGAGCTGTTTGGTTTTACCGGCATCCTGCTCGCGCTGCCGGTAGCGGCGGTGATCATGGTGCTGGTGCGCCACGTGCACGATCTGTACAAAGATTCGGATGTGTACACGGGCGTCGAAGACCCCGATCTGTAATCGCGGCATCACACACCCGGCTCAGGCCGGGTTTGTTGTTTCTGGAGCGGCGTGTCAAATAATCTGCGCAAAACCCTCAAGTTAACGCAAACCTTTGATTTTGCTTGTGGTCTGCTGCATTGTGCGCCCGGCGTCACGGGTATAAACTTTGCAAACTTCACACAGAGGCCACTAACGGTTCGTTTAGCGCCGTTCAGTCAGCATGAAACCGATTCAGCTGCCCTTGGGTGTGCGTCTGCGTGACGACGCCACCTTTATCAATTACTACCCAGGCGCCAATGCCGCTGCACTCGGCTATGTTGAGCGACTATGCGAAGCCGACGCCGGGTGGACTGAAAGCCTGATCTATCTGTGGGGCAAGCATGGCGTGGGGCGCACCCACCTGTTGCAGGCCGCGTGCTTGCGCTTTGAGCAAATGGGTGAGCCGGCGGTTTACCTGCCGTTGGCCGAATTGATGGACCGTGGCATCGGCATCTTCGACAACCTTGAGCAATACGAGCTGGTTTGCCTGGACGATCTGCAGGCAATCGCCGGCAAGGCCGACTGGGAAGAAGCGCTGTTCCATCTGTTCAACCGCCTGCGTGACAGTGGCCGGCGCTTGTTGATCGCGGCCTCGACTTCACCGCGAGAGTTGCCGGTGAAGCTTGCGGACCTCAAATCGCGGCTGACCCTGGCGCTGATCTTCCAGATGCGCCCCTTGTCCGACGAAGACAAACTGCGTGCCCTGCAACTTCGCGCATCGCGTCGCGGCCTGCACCTCACAGACGAAGTCGGGCACTTTATCCTCACACGTGGCACCCGCAGCATGAGCGCACTGTTCGATTTGCTCGAACAGCTCGATCAAGCCTCTTTACAGGCTCAACGCAAGCTCACCATTCCGTTCCTCAAGGAAACCCTCGGCTGGTAGCCGGCCCTTCTATTTAAGGGCTTTCGGCAAATCCCAGGCGCCACAAACGCTGCGTTTGGGCCGGTTTGGCCACACAAAAAGTGTGTAAAGGGTGTTAAGGGCTTAGATGTCATAGTCGAAACCAGAAGTCACATAGATCACGATTGAATTTGCAAATCGATGTGATAGTGGGCATAGTCTCGGCTTCTTTACACATCAGCCACGGTTGTGCCCATGCTAAATCGCTTCGCACCCCTCGTGCCTCTCGCACTGGTTACCCTGTTGTTTGGTTGCGCCTCCCACCCTCAACAGGTGGCTGAGCAGCAAAAAACCCAGCAGTATTCCCAAGCAAAATTTGTCGCTGCCCAGTCTTCTACCGTTTATGACGAAGAAGTCTCGACTGAACGTGAGCTGGCCGATTTCGCCGGCAGCAAGCCTTACCAGCTCCCGGTTCTGGCCGACAGCATCCTCGAACGCGGCATGTCCCTGATCGGTACCCGTTACCGTTTCGGCGGCACCTCTGAAGCCGGTTTCGACTGCAGTGGTTTTATCGGCTACCTGTTCCGTGAAGAAGCGGGCCTGAACCTGCCACGCTCGACGCGCGAAATGATCAACGTTAATGCACCGTTGGTCGCACGAAACAACCTCAAGCGCGGTGATCTGCTTTTCTTTAGTACCGCGGGCCGTGGTCGTGTCAGCCACGCCGCTATCTACTTGGGCGATAACCAGTTTATCCACTCCAGCAGCCGTCGCAGTGGCGGTGTTCGCATCGACAGCCTGGGTGACAGCTACTGGAGCAAAACCTTCATTGAGGCCAAGCGCGCACTCGCCATGGCCCCAGCGGCGGTTACCGCTAGTAAGTAAAGTTAAAGTGATACTTGAAGTTTGACGTGTAAGCGCTAGAATCCCTGGACATTGTTGTAATCCGTTCGCGCGAGCTTTGCTTGCGCGTTCTGGTTTTCAGCGTTCGGCAGCGAAAGCCGCATCCAGACCAGGATTGTTTTGCACATGTCGACCTCGGCCCGTCTCATCCTGCTTGTTTGTGCCGCGCTCTTGAGCGCCTGCGCAAGCCGCCCACCGCCGCCTGCGCCTGTCGCCGTCAAGCCCAAGCCGGTGTTCAACTACGCCACGCAGAATTTTTTGCCGGCTGCCGAAGACGTGCTCTTTCGTGCGCTGGGCCTGGTTGGCACGCCTTATCGCTGGGGCGGCAACACACCGGACGCGGGGTTTGATTGCAGTGGCCTGATCGGCTTCGTCTACCGTGACGCAGCGGGCATCTCCTTGCCGCGTACCACCCGTGAATTGATCGTAATGCGCGCTCAAGACGTCAGTGAACAAAACCTGCAGGCCGGTGATTTACTGTTCTTCGCCACCGGTGGCGGCTCGCAGGTCAGCCATGCAGCCATCTACGTAGGCGAGGGCCGCTTTGTGCACGCCCCGCAAACCGGCGGCACGGTGAAACTTGACACCTTGGCCAAGGCCTATTGGCAGAATGCCTACCTGGGCGCCAAGCGCGTGCTGCCTGCTAGTCTGGCGCGCAATCCCTAGATGCTATAGCACAGATTCAAATGTGGGAGGGGCTTGCCCCTCCCACCGTCAGTTTTGCAGGACGCTTGAGGCGGGCTATTTGGTCGCCGACACTCGCCACACTTTGTTGCCCACGTCATCCGCCACCAGCAAGTCCCCCTGCTGATCGATCACCACACCCACCGGCCGCCCATGGCTTTCTCGTCTTTGTCGAGGAACCCGGTCAGCACATCCACCGGCTGCCCTTTGGGTTGGCCAGCTTCGAACGGCACGAAGATCACCTTGTAGCCACTGTGCGGCTTGCGGTTCCACGAACCATGCTGGCCGATAAACGCGCCGTTGCTGAACTGCGCTGGTAGTTTGCTGCCCTCGGCAAAGGTCAGGCCTAACGAAGCGGTGTGCGGGCCTACTGCGTAGTCCGGGGCGATCGCTTTGGCGACCATGTTGAGGTCTTGCGGGTTTACCCGCACATCTACATGTTGCCCGTAGTAACTGAACGGCCAGCCATAGAACGCGCCATCCTTCACCGACGTGATGTAGTCCGGCACCAGGTCGCTGCCGATTTCATCGCGCTCATTCACGGCTGTCCACAGCTTGCCGCTTTGCGGTTCCCACGCCATGCCGTTGGGGTTGCGCAGGCCAAAGGCGAAAATGCGGTGCTGGCCGCTGGCGCGGTCGACTTCCCAGATCGCTGCCCGGCCTTGCTCGGCCTCCATGCCGTTCTCGCCGACGTTGCTGTTGGAGCCGACGCTCACGTACAGCTTGCTCCCGTCTTTGCTGGCCACCACGTTTTTTGTCCAGTGGTGGTTGATGCTGCCGCCGGGCAAGTCGACGACTTTGGCGCCGGCTGCTGTAATTGCGGTTTCGCCCGGCTGATACGGGAAGCGCAGCAGCTTGTCCGCGTCGGCCACATACAAGTCGTTGCCGACCAGGGTCATGCCGAAGGGTGAGTTGAGGTTCTGCAGGAACACCGTGCGGGTCTCAGCGACGCCGTCGTGGTCAGCATCGCGCAGCAGCGTGATGCGGTTCGGGCTCGGCACGCCGGCGCCCGCGCGACCCATGACCTTCTCCATGACCCAGCCGCGAATACCCTTGGAATCATCCGGCTTGGGCGGCGCATTGGTTTCCGCTACCAGCACATCACCGTTGGGTAACACATACAGCCAGCGCGGGTGGTCCAGGCCTTCGGCAAATGCCGCCACCTGAGTACCCGCCGCCGCAGTTGGCTTAACGCCGTCCGGCCAGCCGATGGCGGGGGCGATGTTCACGGTGGGGATCAGCGTTTTGTTCGGCGCAGGCAGTGTGGGCGAAGGCCCGGTGCCGTCCGAGACCTGCAGGGTTGAGCTTTCTCCGCAGGCGGCGAGGGTGCCTGCGACCATGATCAGTAAGGCGAGTCTTGTTTTTTGCATGGTTTTCTCCTGAATACCTGTAAGGGTAGAGGAGTGCGGCGGTGCGATGGTTCAAGTGCAACGCCAGCTTTAATTGACGCTCCACCCCCAACCCACTAACCTTCGCCGCGTGTTCCAGGTGCTCTGTGGCCCGTGTGCCGACAGAGTGAAACAGGGAAGCCGGTGAGTGAGCGCACTTGTACACAGTGCTGCCGCGATTCCGGCGCTGCCCCCGCAACGGTAAATGAGTCAAAGCGGTGCTTTTTGCCACTGTATCGTGCGCGATATGGGAAGGCGCGCCGTCGGCCTGTTCTGTCTCTATAAGAGCAAACGCGCCACTCATGAGCCCGGAGACCGGCCTGGATCATCCAACAGCATCACGGTGGGCGATGCTTGGCTGTCTGTGTTTATTTTTCCTGCCCGCCGTTTTTGTCCAGCCCCAACGGAGCGCTGCCATGACCGATTCCCCCGACCGCGACGAACGCCACCTGGCGCGCATGCTGCGCAAAAAAGCCGTGATCGACGAGCGCATCGCCAATTCCCCCAACGAGTGCGGGTTGCTGCTGGTATTGACCGGCAACGGCAAGGGCAAGAGCAGCTCGGCCTTTGGCATGCTCGCCAGGGCGATGGGCCACGGCATGCAATGCGGCGTGGTGCAGTTCATTAAAGGGCGCTTCAGTACCGGCGAGGAGATGTTCTTCCGTCGCTTCCCCGAGCAGGTGCGTTTTCACGTGATGGGCGAAGGCTTTACCTGGGAAACCCAAGACCGCCAGCGCGACATCGTCGCCGCCGAAGCCGCCTGGGCGGTTTCCCGCGAGATGCTGCAAGACCCGAGCATCGGCCTGGTGGTGCTGGATGAGCTGAACATCGCCCTCAAACACGGCTATCTCGACCTGGACCGCGTGCTCAGCGACCTGCAAGCGCGTCCGCCAATGCAGCACGTGGTGGTCACTGGCCGTGGCGCCAAGCCTGAAATGATCGAACTGGGCGATACCGTCACCGAAATGGGCATGCTCAAGCACGCGTTTCAGGCCGGTATCAAGGCACAGAAGGGCGTCGAACTTTGAATCAGCCCCGTCATTGCCCGGCCGTGTTGATCGCCGCACCGGCGTCCGGCCAGGGCAAAACCACCGTCACCGCTGCTCTGGCGCGCTTGCACCGCAACTTGGGGCGCAAGGTTCGCGTGTTCAAATGCGGGCCTGACTTTCTCGACCCGATGATTCACGAGCGCGCCAGCGGTGCACCCGTGTATCAATTGGACATGTGGATGGTGGGCGAACAGGAAAGTCGGCGCTTGCTGTGGGAAGCGGCGGGCGAGGCCGATTTGATTCTGATCGAGGGCGTGATGGGCCTGTTCGACGGCACGCCTTCCAGTGCTGACCTGGCGCGCCACTTCGGCGTGCCGGTGCTCGGTGTGATTGACGGCACTGCCATGGCCCAAACCTTCGGCGCCCTGGCCCTGGGCCTGGCGCGTTATCAGCCAGACCTGCCGTTCGCGGGCGTGCTGGCCAACCGCGTCGGCACCCTGCGCCATGCGCAACTGCTCGAAGGCAGCCTCACCGAAGGCCTGCGCTGGTACGGCGCGTTGTCGCGTGAAACCGGAATTGAGTTGCCCAGCCGCCATTTGGGGCTGGTGCAAGCCAGCGAATTGAATGACCTCGACGTGCGCCTGGACGCCGCCGCGCAGGCGCTGGGCAGCAGTTGTGAAGTCGCGGTACCGCCGCCGGTGACGTTTGCCGCGCCTGAAGTGGTCGAGGCCGAACCGTTGTTGACGGGCGTGCGCATCGCCGTGGCCCGCGACGAAGCCTTCGCCTTCACCTACGGCGCCAGCCTGGATTTGTTGCGGGCGATGGGCGCTGAGTTGCACTTCTTTTCGCCGATTCATGATCGCGCATTGCCTGACGTCGACAGTCTCTATTTACCCGGTGGTTATCCGGAACTGCACCACCAGGCATTGTCGGAAAATACCTCGATGCTTGACGCCATTCGCCGTCACCACGCGGCCGGCAAACCGTTGCTCGCTGAATGCGGCGGCATGTTGTATTTGCTCGATTCGCTCACGGACGTCGATGGTAAACGTGCCGAACTGGTCGGCCTGCTGCAAGGCGATGCGGTGATGCAAAAGAAACTCGCGGCGCTGGCCCTGCAAAGTGTGGATTTGCCGGAAGGCACGTTGCGTGGCCACACCTATCACCATTCCCTGACCAGCACCGAGTGGCAGCCGATCGCCCGTGGCCTGAGCCCGAATGGCGGGCGCGGCGCCGAGGCGGTGTACCGGCAGGGGCGGCTGACGGCTTCCTACGTGCACTTTTATTTCCCGTCCAACCCGAGCGCTGTGGCTGCATTGTTTGCGCCTGACCGCCAAACCGCCATCGGGAGCAAGCCCCCTCCCACAATTGACCGGGTTGAACTGCCATCCACTGTGGCAGGGAGCAAGCCCGCTCCCACAATTGACCGGGTTGAACCGCCATCCACTGTGGGAGGGGGCTTGCTCCCGATGAGGCCATGACCGACAACGCCTTCCCCCAAGCCGAACGCGATGCCGTGTACCGTGCCATCGCCGAACGCCGCGACATGCGCCACTTCATCGGCGGCAGCGTCGCCCCCGAACTGCTCCGCCGCTTGCTCCAGGCCGCGCACCAGGCGCCCAGTGTCGGCCTGATGCAACCTTGGCGGTTCATCCGCATCAGCGACCGCCACCTGCGCGGGCAGATTCAACACCTGGTGGAAGCAGAGCGCATCCGCACCGCCGAAGCCCTCGGCGAGCGCTCCGACGCGTTCATGCAACTCAAGGTCGAAGGCATCCACGACTGCGCCGAAGTGCTGGTGGCGGCGCTGATGGATGACCGCGAGCGCCACATCTTTGGCCGTCGCACCTTGCCGGAAATGGACCTGGCGTCACTCTCCTGTGCGATCCAGAACCTGTGGCTGGCGGCGCGTGTTGAGGGCCTTGGGATGGGCTGGGTGTCGCTGTTCGAACCGCAAGCGCTGGCCGACCTGCTGGGCTTGCCGCCCGGCGCAAAACCCCTGGCGGTGTTGTGTTTGGGGCCGGTAGCCGAGTTCTACCCGGCACCGATGTTGCAGCTAGAAGGCTGGACCGAACCGCGGCCTTTAAGTGACATGTTGTATGAGAATGTGTGGGGAGTAAGTCAATGAGTGTGGCCTTGCTGTGTGTCGCTGCCGTGGCGTTGGATGCGCTGCTGGGCGAGCCCAGGCGCTGGCACCCGCTGGTGGCGTTCGGCAATTTTGCCGGGCGCATCGAGCAACGTTTTAATACCGGTGGCCGTGGCTGGCGCAGCCATGGCGTGACCGCGTGGTTTATCGCGGTAGTGCCGCTGACCTTGCTGGCCACCGCGTTGTCGTGGGCGCCGTATATCGGCTGGGTGCTCGAGATTCTGGCGTTGTACCTGGCGCTGGGCATGCGCAGCCTCGGCGAGCATGTGATTCCGGTGGCGCAGGCGCTGCGCAGTGATGACCTGGATGAAGCGCGCAAGCGCGTGAGTTACTTGGTCAGCCGCCAGACCAGCGAGCTGGACAGCACCGAAGTGGCGCGTGCTGCGACGGAATCGGTACTCGAAAACGGCAGCGACGCGGTGTTCGCTGCGTTGTTCTGGTTTGTGCTTGCCGGTGTGCCGGGCGTGGTGCTTTACCGCCTGAGCAACACCCTCGACGCCATGTGGGGCTATCGCAATGAACGCTTTGAGCGCTTCGGCTGGGCGGCGGCAAAGATTGACGATGTACTCAATTATATTCCTGCACGCCTGGTCGCGTTGACCTACGCCGTACTCGGCAAAACCGGCCTGGCGCTTAAATGCTGGCGCACCCAAGGCCCGACATGGGACAGCCCCAACGCCGGACCGGTGATGGCGGCAGGCGCTGGCGCATTGGGCGTCGAGTTGGGTGGCGCGGCGATTTATCACGGTGAACTTCACCAGCGCCCGCCACTCGGCGAAGGCTCGCCGGCAAGTGCGGACTCCATCGACCGCGGCTGGCAACTGGTGCAGCGCGGCGTATGGTTGTGGCTGCTGATCCTCTGTGCGGGGGCGCATTTTTATGCTTGAACACGGTGGTCGGTTGCGCAAGGCAGTGATGCAATACGGGATTGCCGAGGCTGATTGGCTCGACTTGTCCAGCGGCCTGGCGCCGTGGCCGTGGCCGATTCCCGAGATTCCGCTGCGGGCCTGGGCGCGCTTGCCCGAAACCGATGACGGCCTGGAGCAGGCCGCCAGCGAGTATTACGGTGCCGCGCATGTGTTGCCGGTAGCGGGCTCGCAGGCGGCCATCCAGTTGCTGCCGCGTCTGCGCCGCACCGGCAAGGTTGGCGTGCTGTCGCCGTGTTACGCCGAGCACGCCGAAGCGTGGCGCCGCGCAGGCTACGTGGTGCGCGAAGTGCAGGAGCAGGAAGTCGAGTATTTTCTCGACAGCCTTGATGTGCTGGTGGTGGTCAATCCGAACAACCCGACCGGCCTCAGCCTGGCCCCGCAACGCCTGCTGGACTGGCATTCACGCTTGGCGCAGCGCGGCGGTTGGCTGGTGGTCGACGAAGCCTTTATGGACATCACTCCGCACCTGAGCCTGGCGGGCCAGGCCCATCAAGTCGGGCTGATTGTGCTGCGCTCGTTCGGCAAATTCTTCGGCCTGGCCGGCGTGCGCCTGGGCTTTGTGCTGGCCGAACGCAAGCTGCTTAAACTGTTGGCTGAACAGCTCGGGCCTTGGGCGGTCAGTGGGCCGACGCGGGCGCTCGGGCAAGTCTGCCTGCGCGACACGGCAGGGCACGCGCGCCAGCGTGATCGCTGTCTCGAAGCGGGCCAGCGCTTGTTTGAACTGCTCGAGCGCCACCGCTTTCAACCTCAGGGCGGCTGCGCGTTGTTCCAGTGGCTGATCACGCCACACGCCGAACGCCTGCACGACTTCATGGCCCAGCGCGGCATCTTGCTGCGCCTGTTTGTGCACGACAGCAGCCTGCGTTTCGGCCTGCCCGACACCGAGGCCGATTGGCGGCGGCTGGATGAGGCGTTGGCTGCCTACAAGGCGGCGGTATGAGTACGTTGATGGTGCAAGGCACCACCTCCGATGCCGGCAAAAGTACGCTGGTGACCGCGCTGTGCCGTTGGCTGGTACGCCAGGGCGTGGCGGTGGCGCCGTTCAAGCCGCAGAACATGGCGCTCAACAGCGCCGTGACCGCTGAAGGCGGCGAGATCGGCCGCGCCCAGGCGGTGCAGGCTCAGGCCGCCAACCTGGCGCCGCACACTGACATGAACCCGGTGCTGCTTAAACCCAACAGCGACACCGGCTCGCAAGTGATCATCCATGGCCGCGCCGTGACCAGCATGAACGCCGTGGCCTATCACGACTACAAAGCCATCGCGATGCAAGCGGTGCTGGCCTCGCACGCGCGCTTGAGCGCTGCTTACCCGGTGGTGATGGTGGAAGGCGCAGGCTCGCCTGCGGAGATCAACCTGCGCGCCAATGACATCGCCAACATGGGCTTCGCCGAAGCAGTGGATTGCCCGGTGCTGCTGATCGCCGACATTAATCGCGGCGGCGTGTTTGCGCATTTGGTCGGCACCCTGGAGTTGCTGTCGCCGACTGAGCAGGCGCGGGTCAAGGGTTTCATCATCAACCGTTTTCGCGGTGACATCGCGCTGCTGCAGCCAGGCCTGGATTGGTTGGAAGCGCGCACCGGCAAGCCGGTGGTGGGCGTGTTGCCCTACGTGATGGACCTGCACCTGGAGGCCGAGGACGGCATTGACCGGCGCCAGACCGACAAGGCCGCGCAGGTGCTCAAGGTGGTGGTGCCGGTATTGCCGCGCATCAGCAACCACACCGATTTCGACCCCCTGCGGCTGCACCCTCAGGTGGATTTGCAGTTCGTCGGGCCAGGCCAGCCGATTCCGCCGGCTGACCTGATTATTTTGCCCGGCTCAAAAAGTGTGCGCAGTGATTTGGCCTACCTGCGCGCCAATGGTTGGGACACCGCCGTGGCGCGACATTTGCGCTATGGCGGCAAGCTGTTGGGGATTTGCGGCGGCTTACAGATGCTCGGTGAACAGGTGCATGACCCGCTCGGCCTTGAAGGTCCCGCAGGCTCCAGCCACGGCCTTGAGCTGCTGGCATTTACTACCACGCTGGAAGCAGAGAAGCAGTTGCGCAATGTGCGTGGGCGCCTGCTGCTGGAAAACGCCGAGGTGAGTGGTTACGAAATCCACGCCGGGGTGACCACAGGCAGCGCGCTCGCGCAGGCCGCAGTGCTGCTGGATGACGGCCGCAGTGACGGCGCACAAAGTGCCGACGGGCAGGTTCTCGGGACGTATCTGCATGGCGTGTTCGAGACCCCGGCGGCCTGCAGCGCGTTGTTGCGCTGGGCCGGCTTGCAGGACGCGCAAGAAGTGGATTACCACGCCCTGCGCGAGCGCGACATCGAACGCTTGGCGGACTTGGTGGAAAACCACCTGGACACCGACCTACTGCGCAAACTCTGCGGGATCTGACAGTGAACACGCACTCCAACTGTGGGAGCGGGCTTGCTCGCGAAAACCCCCCAGGCACCGCAGCCCTTCAGGTTAATCGCGTAATCGTTAACGCCCATCGCGAGCAAGCCCGCTCCCACACTAAACGGCGTCAACCGTACACAGGTGTCATTGCATGCTTCAGCTGATTTTGGGCGGTGCCCGTTCCGGCAAGAGCCGCCTTGCGGAAAAACTGGCGAGCGACAGCGCCTTGCCGGTCATTTACATCGCCACCAGCCAGCCGCTGGACGGCGAAATGAATCAGCGCGTCGCGCTGCATCGCCAGCGTCGCCCGCAGGCTTGGGGGTTGATCGAAGAGCCCATTGAACTGGCCCGCGTACTGCGTGAAAACGCCGCTGCCGATCACTGCCTGCTAGTCGATTGCCTGACCCTGTGGCTGACCAATTTGCTGATGCTCGACGACCCGGCGCGCCTGGCGTTGGAGCGCGATCAACTGCTGCAAACCCTGGCCTCGCTGCCGGGTGAAATCATTTTTGTCAGCAACGAGACCGGTTTGGGTGTCGTGCCGCTGGGCGAATTGACTCGCCGCTATGTGGATGAAGCCGGTTGGCTGCATCAAGCTTTGGCCGAGCGTTGTCAGCGTGTTGTCCTGACCGTTGCCGGCCTGCCCCTGACTTTGAAAGGTACTGCGTTATGACTGACACCTGGTGGCTCAACCCGTGCAAGGCGAACGACGCCGAGGCGCACGCACAGGCGCTGGCGCGTCAGCAACAACTGACCAAGCCCGCCGGTTCCCTCGGCCAACTGGAAGCGCTGGCGGTGCAATTGGCGGGTCTGCAAGGCCAGGTCAAACCGTCGGTGGATCAGGTGTGGATCGCGATTTTTGCCGGTGACCATGGCGTGGTTGCGGAGGGTGTGTCGGCATTCCCACAGGAAGTGACCGGGCAGATGCTGCATAACTTTGTCAGCGGTGGCGCGGCCATCAGCGTGTTGGCGCGGCAGTTGGATGCACAACTGGAAGTGGTCGACCTCGGCACGGTCACGCCGTCGCTGAGTCTGCCGGGTGTACGCCACCTGAATATCGGCGCGGGCACGGCCAACTTCGTCAACGGCCCGGCGATGACCGAGGCGCAAGGGCGGCTCGCGTTGCAAGCCGGTCGCGACAGTGTGCAGCGGGCATTGCAAGGTGGCGCTCAACTGTTTATCGGCGGCGAAATGGGCATCGGCAATACCACCGCCGCGAGTGCGTTGGCGTGTGCCCTGTTGCACTGCCAAGTGCGCGACCTCACAGGCCCGGGCACCGGTTTGAATGCCGAGGGTGTCAGCCACAAGGTGGCTGTGATCGAGCGCGCGCTGGCAATGCACGCCGGGCAACGTGGCGACGCGCTGCAGACGCTGTTCAACCTTGGCGGTTTCGAAATCGCGGCGCTGGCCGGTGCGTATCTGGCCTGCGCCCAAGCCGGCATTGTGGTGCTGGTAGACGGGTTTATTTGCAGCGTCGCCGCGCTGGTGGCTACGCGCTTGAACCCTGCGTGCCGTGCGTGGCTGGTGTTCGGCCATCGTGGCGCCGAACCAGGCCATCGGCATGTGCTGCATAGCCTTGACGCGCAACCGTTGCTCGAACTCGGCCTGCGCTTGGGCGAGGGCAGCGGGGCGGCGCTGGCGGTGCCATTGTTGCGGTTGGCGTGTGCCCTGCACGGGCAGATGGCGACCTTCGCCGAAGCGGCTGTGGCAGACCGTCCGGCATGAGCTTGCACCTGGACCTGCTGCGCCATGGCGAAACCGAACTGGGTGGCGGCCTGCGCGGCAGCCTCGACGATGCACTGACCGCCAAGGGTTGGCAGCAAATGCGCGACGCCGTTGTGGCGCAGGGGCCGTGGGACCGAATCGTCAGTTCGCCCTTGCAGCGTTGTGCGCGTTTCGCCGAGGAATTGGGCGCACGGCTGAGCGTGCCGGTGAGCGTCGAAAAAGCCTTGCAGGAACTGCACTTCGGCGCCTGGGAAGGGCAAAGCGCAGCGGCGCTGATGCAAACCGATGCCGAAGGGCTGGGCCTGTTCTGGGCCGATCCCTACAGCTTCACGCCGCCTGAGGGCGAGCCTGTCAGCGACTTTGCCGCGCGGGTTCTGGGCGCTGTCTCACGCTTGCATCAGTTGTATGCCGGCGAGCGTGTGTTGCTGATCAGCCACGGCGGCGTGATGCGCCTGCTGTTGGCGCAAGCGCGCGGCTTGCCTCGCGAGCAACTGCTCAATGTCGAGGTCAGCCACGGGGCGCTGTTCAGTCTGCACGTGGCAGCAGGTGGCGTACTCAAGGAAGGGCGCTGAGCATGCTGCCGTTCTGGATTGCCCTGCAATTTCTCAGCAGCTTGCCGATTCGCTTGCCGGGCATGCCGCAGCCGCAGGCGCTAGGGCGCTCGCTGTTGTTTTATCCGTTGGTGGGCGTGCTGTTTGGGCTGTTGTTGTGGGGCCTGAACATCGCGCTGATGGGCGCGCCGCTGTTGCTGCACGCCGCACTGCTGTTGACGGCCTGGGTGCTGCTCAGTGGCGGCCTGCACCTGGACGGCCTGGCGGACAGCGCCGACGCCTGGCTCGGTGGTTTTGGGGATCGCGAGCGCACGCTGAGCATCATGAAAGACCCACGCAGCGGGCCGATTGCCGTGGTCACCCTGGGGTTGGTATTGCTGCTCAAGTTCACCGCGTTGGTGGCGTTGATCGAGCAGCATAACGGCGCCGCGTTAATCCTCGCGCCGCTGATCGGGCGCGCTTCGATGCTCGCGCTGTTTCTGACCACGCGTTACGTGCGTGCAGGAGGATTGGGCCAGTCACTGTCGGATCATTTACCCAGAATCGTCGGCCAACAGGTGCTGATCCTCAGCGGCCTGGCGTGCATCCTGATCGGCGGTTTCAGTGGCGGCATTGCCGTATTGCTCGCTGCAGTGTGTTTTATCGGCCTGCGTCAACTGATGGTCAAGCGGCTGGGCGGCACCACGGGCGACACGGCCGGGGCCTTGCTCGAGCTGCTGGAAGTGGCCGTGCTGGTCGGGCTTGCTCTGTAACACTTTCTTGCATTTCAATAACTCCGGGTATATACACGCTCTATGCTTGCCTCCCAATGTTTATGCACCAACCTGCGACGCGCCGCCCGTGGCGTCAGCAGGCACTACGACGGCGCCCTCGACGGCTTCGGAATCAACGTCGCCCAGTATTCTTTGCTGTGTAACTTGCAGCGCCTCGACCAACCGAGTATTTCCAGCCTGGCCGAAGCCATGGGCCTGGATCGCAGCACGTTGGGGCGTAACCTGCGCGTGCTGGAAGGCGAAGGCCTGGTGCAGTTGGTGGAGGGTGATGACCTGCGCAACCGCTTGGTGTTGTTGACCGAAGCGGGTGAAGAACGGCTTGCCGCTGCATTGCCCGCGTGGGAAGCGGCGCAGCAGAAATTGATTGATCAGTTAGGCGCCGAGAAGCGCCTGACCCTGTTGGCCTTGCTGGACGAACTCGCCTGAACGCGGGTTTGTTCGACTACAAGCGGGTATATACCCGCGAGCGGAGAATAAGAAATGACCTCGATGTGGCGCACCAGCGGCTGGGTTCTTGTGGGGAGTGCGCTGATCCTGGCGTTGTCGTTGGGCGTGCGCCATGGCTTTGGCCTGTTCCTGGCGCCGATGAGCGGCGAGTTCGGCTGGGGGCGCGAAACGTTTGCCTTCGCTATTGCCCTGCAGAACTTGATATGGGGCTTGGCACAGCCGTTTACCGGGGCCTTGGCCGACCGGTTCGGCGCCACCAAAGCGGTGTTCGTCGGCGGTGTGTTGTACGCCGTAGGCCTGGTGCTGATGGGCATGTCCGATTCGGCGTGGTCGTTGTCGTTAAGCGCGGGGTTGTTGATCGGCATTGGCCTGTCCGGCACGTCGTTCTCGGTGATTCTGGGCGTGGTCGGCCGCGCCGTGGCGCCGGAAAAACGCAGCATGGCGATGGGCATCGCCAGTGCCGCCGGGTCGTTCGGCCAGTTCGCCATGGTGCCGGGCACGTTGGGCCTGATTGGCTGGCTGGGCTGGTCGGCCGCGTTGCTCGCGTTGGGCCTGATGGTGGCGTTGATCTTGCCGCTGGTGGCGATGCTCAAGGACAAACCGCTGCCGGTGATGGTCGGTCAGCAAACATTGCGCGAAGCGTTAAAGGAAGCCTGCAGCCATTCCGGGTTCTGGCTGCTGGCCTTCGGCTTTTTCGTCTGCGGTTTTCAGGTGGTGTTTATCGGCGTGCACTTGCCGGCGTATCTGGTCGACCAGCATTTGCCGGCAACCGTGGGCACCACGGTGCTCGCCTTGATCGGCCTGTTTAACGTGTTTGGCACCTACACCGCCGGTTGGCTGGGTGGGCGCATGTCCAAACCGCGCCTGCTGACCGCTTTGTATTTATTACGCGCAGTGGTGATCGGGCTGTTTCTGTGGGCGCCGGTGACCGAAATCACCGCCTACCTGTTCGGCATGGCCATGGGTTTTTTGTGGTTGTCCACCGTGCCGCTGACCAATGGCACCGTCGCCACCTTGTTTGGCGTGCGAAACCTCTCGATGCTCGGCGGGATTGTGTTCCTGTTCCACCAGCTCGGTTCGTTCCTCGGCGGCTGGTTGGGCGGGGTGGTTTATGATCGAACCGGCAACTACGATTTGATTTGGCAGGTGGCGATTCTCTTGAGCCTGCTCGCAGCGGCGCTCAACTGGCCGGTGCGCGAGCGGCCGGTGGCGCGCCTGGCGCAAATGGAGGCGGCATGAATGTACCGTTAAGAGCGCTGGCTATCATTGCTTCGCTGGTTTTATTGTTGCTGGCCTGGTGGGGCTGGCAGCAAGGTGGCCTGGCGTTGATGCAACTGGGTATGTCGATCTGTTAAGTTCTTTGTCTGAACTGACTCAAGGACTTTCAACATGCTGATGCGCTGGCTCGCTGTACCCGTCCTGATGGCTGTTGGCAGCGTGGCCATGGCCGCCGACTGCCCGCCGTTGCTGGAGGGCCAATTGCCCAAACTGCGGGCCAAGGAATCCATCGATCTGTGCCAGCGTTTTGCCGGTAAACCGCTGGTGATCGTCAATACCGCCAGCTTCTGTGGGTTCGCGCCGCAGTTCAAAGGCCTTGAAAGTTTGTATCAGCGCTACAAGGGCCAAGGGCTCGAAGTGATTGGCGTGCCGTCGGATGACTTCAAGCAGGAAGCCAAAACCGGTGAAGAGACTGCCAAGGTTTGCTACGTCAACTACGGCGTGACGTTCACCATGACCGAGCCGCAAAAGGTCAAAGGGCCGGATGCCGTGCATTTGTTCAAGGTACTGGCGCAGCAGACCGAGGCGCCGAAGTGGAATTTCTACAAGTACGTGGTCGACCGCCAAGGCAAGGTGATTGCTAACTTTTCCAGCCTGACCAAGCCGGACAGCCCGGATTTGATCGAGGCGGTAGAACAGGCGCTGGCGTCGAAGCCCTGATCAACCCCGATTAAAAAGCCCCGCCTCCTTTGCAGGAGAGCGGGGCTTTTTTTACGCCTTGAATCAGAACTTGTACGTCACACCCAGGCCGAAGCCGTTGGCGCTGTTTTCATACTTGGCGTTGTAGGACTGACCCAGTGCGTTGGCGCGAGCCACCTTGACCGGCTCTTCCTTGAGGTAGGAATAAGCCACATCGACGGTCATGTTCGGCATAACGTCGTAGCCCAGGCCGAGACTGAAGATGGTGCGGTCACCGGTAGGGATGCGCGGCGAGCGGTCAGTGTTGTTGGTCGGCGACTGGTCGAAGGTCAGGCCGGTACGCAGCACCACTTGCTTGGTGACGCGGTACGACGTGCCCAGCGCGTAAGCCCAGGTGTCGTGCCAGTTCTGGTCTTCTTTGATAGTGCCGACAATTTGCGGCGCCAACACACCGCTACCGGCTGCGGCCGATACACCTTCGTTGTTGACGGTGATGTCTTTCAGGCGGCTCCAGCGCGTCCAGGTAGCACCGGCGTAAAGCTTCCAGGCGTCGCTCAGGTCTTGAGTCACCGACAGGTCCCAGGACTCAGGCGTGTCGATTTTCAACGAGGCGTCATAGCGACCATTGTTCAGCAGCGTCGCAGGAACGTTGGTTCCCTTGGTCACTTCGGTGTGGCCTTCAAGCTTGTACTTCACCTTGGAGTGGTAAGTCAGGCCCACGCGGGTGGTGTCAGTGGCTTGAACCAGCAGGCCGGCGTTGAAGCCGACGGCGGTGTCATCACCCTTGATCTTGATGTTGTTGGAGCCTGTGCCGGCGACTGGCAGGTTTATATCAGACTCAAGCGTACCGGCGATGCGGTTGATGGTCGGACCAAAACCCACGGAAACGCGGTCGTTGAACGCGTAGCTGACGGTTGGCTGGAAAGTGATCACTGTCACTTCGCTCTTGCTGCCAAAGGCTTTGCCCTGGAAGCCACTTTCGTAGTCAGTCACCAAGCCGAACGGCGCATAGACGCCGAAACCGACAGCCCATTGATCGTTGAGTTTATTGGTGTAAAAACCGAAAGGGACGGCAGTGAAAGGCACCATATCGCCTTTGTTCGTACCGCTGGAGCGGCCGCTGACATCCTTGATGTTGGTCGAGGCATCAATGGCTGCGACACCACCTGTCACTTGCTGGCCTTCGAGGCGAGCCATACCGGCAGGGTTACCGTAGACAGTGCTGGCGTTTTCGGCAGAAGAGGAGCGGCCTGCGAAACCCGTACCCATGCCGGCGACGTCTTGTTCGTTAAGGGCAAAGCCGCTTGCGAACAGTTGGGAGGATGCCATGGTTACGGCGAGGCTAAGTGTGGTCTTGAGCATTACTTTTTTCATTATTAGAACTCCGTGGTGATCACCGCTGCGGAAAGTATCAACAAATTTAAGTTAGCGCTATAGGCTGTAATGCAGGAGATAGAGCGGTTTTGTAGGACAATCCGACCAAAATCGCCGTTCTTCGCGGTTTTTTGTGAGGTGAATGATCAGCACGTGACCGGTTTCATGGGCAAAACACAGGTTCGCCAGGTGCGGGCGAAATCCCGCATCCGGTCTTCAAGGTGAAATATTTCTTTGCAGATACGTGCCACGGGCAAGGTGTTGCCAGGCAGCGGGAGCGCGGTATTGAGCTACGGTTGGCGGCAATGCCCATACTGGCCTCATCCTTGAAAGTGGGCGACGATGCCTGAGAGTAGGGCTTGGCAGCGGTGAATCGGACTCAGGCTCGTCGCAAGCGGGTCAAGCCGCTTGAGTTGAAGTGTAGTGTCATATTCGTGATGTAAAAGGCTGTTTTTAAAACATCTTATTCATTTAGTTATAGCGTTTATATCTATTTGAACTTAGCCGTTGAATCGCCATCCGCACATTTCAGGCAATAAAAAACCCTGTGTTTTAAACAGGGTTTTTTGTGTTTCAGCGACTCGGGTCGATCAGGCAACCAGTGCCTGACGGGTACGCTCGATCACGGCCTGCAGCGGCTCTGCGCTGGAGTATTGATCGGGGTACAGGCGTTCGCTGTGACGAGCGATGCCGTGTTCGTTGACCAGGGTGAAGCTGAAGCAGCCTTTGCGAGCGGCCATGATCAGGCAGTTCATTGGAGCAAAAGCGTTGGTGAGGGTGCGGATGGCATCCTGAGTGTGGATAGTCGACATAGTCTGGGTGTTCCTACAAATGACACGGTTAAGAACCGCGCAACGTTAAAACGTTCCAGTGACGTTGATCACTATTGATCAAACGAAGAACCCGACTGGAACAAAGCAGCCAGTTGAAGCGCTAATAAGTTAGGCGCGCTTGGGCTGGCAGGTAGGTACTTAGGAGGGCAGGCAACACAACAGGGGCAAAGGTTCTGGGCCCGGGGTGAAGATCCTGATCAATTTGCAGGCTGGTTCTGTCAGAGTATTGAAACTTCGCGACACCCTTTGCGTGATCAAAGGCAGTGTCGTCGCAAGAAATACCTGGAAACCATCGAGGTGGTCGATCCCGTGTTGTTCAGGGGATTTGTTCGACCAGAATTGACTTTCAGCTTGGTACTAACGCCGCGGATAGTAACGGATTGAAACAGGGAAGGGAAGTGCGTTATTCAAAAAAAGTCGATTAGCCGCCTATCAGGCCGCGATAGACCAAAACGGTGGCGGCGGCGGCCAGCGAACAGCCCAGCGCGTAGGCGGCGAGGGTGAGGCGCAGGGAGCGGCCGGTCTCGATCACTTTCATCACGTCGCGCATGTCGTTGATCCTGCCCTCACTCAATTCAATGCACAGGCTCACGGCCGTGAACGTTGCCGACAGCAGGATGGCGATGGCAAACAGCGCGCCGTCCGGGGAAGGCAGTGCCGCACTGATGCCGAGTGAAGTTGCGCAAATGGCCAGCAGCAACGCGGCGAACAACAGAATTCCTTTCATCGGTCCTACACAGCGGTCAGTTTTTTGATGCGGCAGTGTGGCGAGCCGTGGCAGATTTGAAAAGTCCCTTGATCGGGCACACCGGTAACATTTTTTTAACGTATTGATGCAAAAAATGCTGGCGATATAACCGGTGGGTGGGTGCTTGTGCACATTAATTGCGAAGTAGTTAACCATTCGGTCAAGCGGCATCAAGCGCCGCCATTTGCCTGTAATGGAAATTTAAGTCAATGAAAAATATCGCTTTTTTTTATTGGTGAAAAAATCGTCAGTTTGACTGTGGCCCCCATTCCATGGGCCTTTGCGCGAATTAAAGCAGGGTTGTCCACTGAGTTATCCACAGCTTCTGTGGATTGTCCCAAGCGCTTGCTCTAGCTCGGGCGTGCAGGTTTTTTTTTCAGCTTTACCTATACGAAAAAAAGAGTAGAGTGGCGCGCCTCCCGTTTTGCCCAACAGTGTTTTATGAAGTTTCGCTCAGTACCACCTTCTGTTACCGACGCCCCTCAGACTGTTACCGCACCCAAGCGTTTCTCCCTGAAAGTAGCCTTGTGGCTGCTCGACAGCCCGCGCTTGGGGCACAACACCAACGTCAAGCACTTCGCCGGGCGCTTGCTCAAGCAGCCGGCCCGTGAAGGTGTGGTTGCCGCTCAAAGCCGCTTGGGCCAATTGATGTGCCGCGAGTGCGGCAATGCCCGCGACCGCCGCATCGGCCACGACCTGTTGCGCCTGGCCGCGCGTGCCGGCGACCGGCGTGCCCAGCGCGAACTGGGCCAGGTCGAAGACTGAGCTGTCCTCAGGCCCCGTGCTTGGTTAACCTTGCTGTTTTTCGATGATGGCAGACATGGCTATGGTTTTTGACTGGACCAGCATTGCCTTGGGGCTGGCGGCGGCTGCAGTGCCTTTATTGGCGGTGTGCTGGCAGCTTCAACGGCGGCTGACGGCGCGCTCGACCGGCTGGGAACTGCTTGAAGAGCGCTTGGCCACAGCCCAATTGGCTCAGGAAGGGCTTGCCGCGCAACTGGACGCCAGTCGCGACGAAATCAGTGACTTGAGCCACGCCAACGCCGCCAAACAAGCTGACTTGGCGGCTGTGCGTCGTGAGGTCGAACTGCTGCAGATCGACCGCGATAACGCCCGCGACGCCGCCCACGCCTGGAACCTCGACCGCAGCGCCAAGGAAACCGAGCTGCGCCGCCTTGACGCGCTGTCGGCGGCGTTGCGCGCCGAGTTGCGCGAGCAACAGGACAGCCATCAACAACGCCTCGCCGACCTGCAAGGCTCGCGGGACGAACTGCGTGCGCAGTTCGCCGAGCTGGCCGGGAAGATTTTTGATGAGCGCGAGCAGCGTTTTGCCGAAACCAGCCAGGAACGCCTCGGCCAGTTGCTCGACCCGCTCAAAGAGCGCATCCAGTCGTTTGAAAAACGCGTTGAAGAAAGCTATCAGAACGAAGCACGCGAACGCTTTTCGCTGGCCAAAGAGCTTGAGCGCCTGCAGCAATTGAACCTGCGCCTGTCGGACGAAGCCACTAACCTCACCCGTGCCCTCAAGGGCCAGAAAACCCAGGGTAACTGGGGTGAGCTGATCCTTGAGCGGGTGCTTGAACATGCCGGCTGGAGAAGGGCCGCGAATACCAAACCCAAGTCAGCCTAAAAGGCCCGGACGGCGAACGCTTCCAGCCCGACGTGTTGATCATGTTGCCGGGCGACAAACAGGTGGTGGTCGACTCCAAGGTCAGCCTCACGGCTTACCAGCAATACGTGTCGGCGGATGACGAAGTGATCGGCCAGGCGGCGCTGAAGCAACATGTGCTGTCTTTGCGCAATCACGTCAAAGGCTTGGCCGGCAAGGATTACAAGCGATTGGAAGGCCTGCACAGTCTGGATTTCGTTCTATTGTTTGTGCCGATCGAGGCGGCGTTCTCCGCCGCGTTGCAGGCCGAGCCGAACCTGTTTCAGGAAGCGTTCGACCGCCACATCGTCATCGTCAGCCCCACCACGTTGTTGGCCACCCTGCGGGTTATCGACAGCCTGTGGAAGCAGGAGCGCCAGAGCCAGAACGCACGCGAAATCGCCGAGCGCGCCGGTTGGCTGTACGACAAGTTTGTGCTGTTTATCCAGGACCTGGATGAAGTAGGTAACCGGCTGCAACAGCTGGACAAGGCTTACAGCGCGGCGCGCAATAAGCTCACGGACGGACGCGGGAATCTTGTCAGCCGTACCGAGCAATTAAGGTTGCTGGGTGCGCGTGCGAGTAAAAGCCTGCCGGCGGATTTGCTTGAACGGGCGATGACCGATGCCGATGGCGTGGCGCACCTGCCTGAGTAGGCGCGATGCAGGCGCCTCGGACCATCAGGCACACCGGTCGTAGGCCATCGCGAGCAAGCCCGCTCCCACATAAAGCCCGCTCC